>QFOI01000075.1 GCA_003241175.1 Pseudopedobacter saltans | reverse complement strand
CCGTTCAGTATTTGGATGTTTTGGTAAGCCATCATCTGAAACAAAAATTCGTTTCCTGCTCTTCTTGCGGGGTCTCCAGTACAGGTTTCTTCTTTTCCCAATATGGCAAATTTTACACCAGTTTTATCCAATATCTGTGCAAATGCTTTCGTTATTTTTTGGGCTCTTTGATCAAAACTGCCAGCGCATCCCACCCAAAACAAAACTTCCGGGCTTTCTCCGTTGGCCATCATCTCAGCCATACTTTTTACTGTCATAGTAGAACTTTTTCCGAATACAATATTCCTAAAAATAAAGCAGAAAACCGTATTCATCCCCGATAAATTGAGATAAGTCAATAATGTTATGCGGGGATAGAATAAAATTGAGTAAAGGAAAGTACATTTGTCGCATGTCTGATAAGATTGCAATATTGGAATGTGCCAAACAAGTATTTGCGGAGGAAGCTGAATCGATCTCTAGAATAGGAAATAGTCTGGATACAGATTTTTCTGATGTTGTGGAGGTTTTGTATCAATGCAAAGGACGTATTGTCGTTAGCGGTATTGGCAAAAGTGCTATCATCGCGCAGAAAATTGTAGCCACCTTCAACTCAACGGGAACACCTGCCATTTTTTTGCATGCAGCCGAAGCTATACATGGCGATCTCGGCATTATCCAAAAAGAAGATATTGTTATTCTTGTCAGCAAAAGTGGTGAGAGTCCCGAGATCAGAAATCTAGCTTCTATATTAAAATCTTGGAACAATACAGTTATCGCACTTTCCAGCAACAAAGATTCCCATTTATGCCAATATGCAGATCATGCGTTGTTGGTTCCTATTGAAAAAGAGGCATGCCCTTTTGATCTAGCGCCAACGACAAGCACAACAGCTCAATTGGTCATGGGAGACGCTTTGGCTGTTAGTCTTATGCATTTGAGAGATTTTAGCAAGGATGATTTCGCTCGTTTGCATCCAGGTGGTAGTTTGGGTAAACGATTGTTACTTTCTTTGGGAGATATTTATATTGAAAATGCTACGCCTAAAGTTTGGCTAGATTCTACACTAAAAGAAGTGTTGAGTACCATTTCGCAAGGTCGATTGGGTGCTGTTGCAGTGGTAGACAAGGAAGATGTTGTATTGGGAATTGTAACAGACGGTGACATTCGTCGACTGTTACAAAAAGTAGATGATATCAATACTGTCCATGCGAAAGCTTTTTACACAAGTGGCGGTTATATTGCTGAACCTAATATGCTAGCTGTTTCCGCGTTGGAAATGATGAAGGAAAATGATATTTCACAATTGATGATTGTCGATAATGAAAAGCATTTTCTGGGGTTTGTTCATTTACATGATTTGGTCAAAGAAGGGTTGGGGTAAATGACAAATTAACGGACAATTGAAAATTGACAAATGTTTTTCCTTCTCCTTTAGGAGAAGGGTAGGGATGAGGTAAAATCTACTTGCTCACTTCCGCAGCCGCGTAATCTACAAAACGCTTAAACCCATTGATTTTTTTGTATAGGAATTGATAAAGGAAATAACCCAAAATCGCACACAAAATACCCATCAATACATCAAATACATAATGGTGGCTTGAGTACAATGCCGAAAACCAAATACCAATCATCACAAAGAAAAAGAAAACAGAACCAATCTTTACTTTATTCTTTACTGCATAGATAAAGGTTATCGTTGGGTAAGACGCATGTAAGGAAGGCATGGCTGCAAATACATTCGAGCTTTTGGCGTACATCCCTTCAAAAAGATGAATGCCAAAAAAGGCATCAAACCTTCCCAATCCCGCTGTATTTCCTGGTGTGTTCTGATCAAAATGAAAACCATGCAAAGCTACATACCAAGGCGGTGCGGCAGGGTAGGAGTAGTAGACAATAAATCCAATAATGTTAACCAATAAAAAGGATAGTGCAAAGTCGAAATATTCCTTTCTCCTTTTTGTATAGAAAAGATAAATGCCAAAAAATATAGGGCCAGGCATCCACATTAGATAACAAAAACCTGCTAGTACATCCAAAAACTTTTGTTGATGCTGAAAAAGAAATTCATTTACCGTTAATTTGTTTGTTCCCTCGGTAATGCCAAAATAATGCTTGTCTGCATTGTACAGATCTTCAATGTGTACAATGTTATATCGGAAATTAGGGAAAGCCTTCATGAAATCAAAAATGATCCAAAAGACAAGGAAAACAGAAAGTGCCAATATAAGTTGGCGAGTTGGTTTGCTGATGTAGTAGCAAATATTGAAAATGGCAACAAGTATTACCTGTTCTGTTTTGAATCCAATCAATATGCTTGCCAATACTAGATACAAAATCGAAATAGTACTGACAAGCAATATGTTTTTCCCCTTCAAACTGTTTTAGTTTATGCTTTGGCTTTAGTTAATTTGTTTTTCATTACCGATTGAGAATGGAAAACCTTGTCCCACAAATCAGAAGTTACACCGAAGTCTCTTGTTGGATCCTGATAATGGTGTATCATGTGATGTTGTTGTATTCTTTTTAGGAATTTTTGTTTGAATGTGTAATGGTGCATCGCATAGTGCATCATATCATAGCATAGATATCCCAATATGAACCCTGGCCAAAAGGCAAATAAACCCTGCGGCGAGAAAATCAATTTAAATAAAAAGAAAAACAGTAACGCCAATGGTATACTTACGGACGGAGGCATCACCAAACGTTTACGGTCACGAGGATAGTCATGGTGTACGCCATGGAAAACAAAATGTATTCTTTCCTGCAATGCACCATGCGGCGTAAAGTGAAATACGAATCTATGTAGGATGTACTCCGTAAAAGTCCATACAATCACTCCCAATATAAAATACAAAACAAAAGTCCCAATACTTGCTTCCTCAATCTTGAAGTCTCTGTAGATACAGTAGACAACCGTAGGGAGGAAGATGTACAAAGGAACAGAAAAATGTACTTTAGACAACGGTTCCAAAAGATTAGATTTGAACATCCTTGGTGTGTCCGTTGAGTTGGAAATATAATTCTTTGGCATTACTAATATCTTTTTACAAAAATAAACAATAGCTTTTGCAAAGCCATTTGGATCTAAGCTTCTTCTTTTTTTACATTGGTCAATTTTTCTGAGACAACCTGACTGGTGCTCATATCATGACCGACTATTTCTACATATTCTACGTTTGGACTCCAAAAAGAGCCGCCATTGATATTGATAAACATACGATCCAATATACAAACTTTTCCATTGACCGGGCCTGTAATGTGATATAGGCCGTTTATCTTCATCAACCGCATTTCATACTTTTTGTAACATACAAAATGCAGGGAATATTGTCCGTTGCCTAGCGATTTGGATTTCATTCCGTAGGCAAATGTACGTTGAATAAAGTTTAAGTCCTTTCTCGGACCTTTTGGATCGTCTCCATAGCGCAACCAACTGGTGACGACAGGTTTGGAATCATCCACTTTTTCACTATTGCCGTTCAGCTCACAAATAATGGTATTGGTATTGCTGGATCTCTGAAGATAAAACAACATTTTGGATGAGGAAGGAGGGATGGGAAAAGCCTTGCCTTCTATTTGA
Organism: Pseudopedobacter saltans; assembly: GCA_003241175.1. Taxonomy (GTDB): domain Bacteria; phylum Bacteroidota; class Bacteroidia; order Chitinophagales; family Chitinophagaceae; genus Rhizosphaericola. The sequence goes on along the minus strand of QFOI01000075.1, from coordinate 7,879 downwards.
ATTGTGTGTTGTGCTTTAATTCCTGAAAAACTACCCAATCCAATAGACAAAAACAAAAGTAACATTACAATCGTTTTGGTGGCAATCGTATTGACGGTTTCCACTTTTCCGCTTTGAGCTTCTTTTTCTCTGTCTTTTGCGTCCAATAAGGGTTTGGCTGCCATCAGGCGTCCAATGGCTGTAATGTTGGTCATGACTGCCATCACGGTTATTGGAATAGTGAATATGGACATGGTTTCAAAAATGTGGTATCTGAAACCTGGAACAAACAATTTGTAATCTCCAATGAAATGGGAGGCAACACCACACACAATACCAGAAATGCCTAATAATACAACGCGTTCTGGTCTTTGCATAAATCCCCCTTTGTTTTGTATTCCCAAACCTTCACTTCTGGCTCTGGTATAACTCACCATCACCGAGCCGATCATAGCTACAAATGCAAAAATGGAACTCAAAAAATAATGATGTCCGACTAGATAATAGCAAATACCCAAAAACATGATACACTCGCTATAACGGTCTAGAACAGAATCAAACAATGCTCCGTAAGTGGAACTCATTTTTCCAATACGTGCAACTTGCCCATCCAACATGTCAAATAGACCGGCAAACAATGTCAATGCTCCTGCCCAGCCAACAAAATCAAAATCGCCGCGATGTCCTTTTTCTGCGCCAACAATAAATATGATGGCTACACCAACATTCAGGATGAAACCAGTAATGGTTACCCTATTAGGCGTAAATCCTATTTTTATCAAAAAACGAACAAAGGGGTCTATAACCTTGTATATTCCCAACTGTAATTTGTCTCTTAACCGCATGATTTTAATTTCCGTTTCAAGGGCACAGTATTGCGCGATTGTTTCTTATGCTATTCTATTAATATATTGCAAAGTTAAAAATCTAACTTCATAAAAAAGCGAATCCCTGATTTTGGTATACCTGGATGATCAAGATAAGTGAAACGCCAGATATAATCCAAACGTAAAATCTTGAAGATGTTACCAATCCCAATACCTCCTTCCACATAAGGCGTTTTATCCAATGTAAAGGTACTAACCTGACCGTCGGTCATTGGAAAACGCATCTGATTCGGATTTTTGTTTGGGTCATTTTCCGCTCTTACACCTCCATAAATGATTTTACCTTCCACGATTTCTCTCCATTTCAATTTTTTGAATAAAGGAATTTTATTGAAAATAAATCCATTGAAATTGTGGTCAATATTGATACTTGCATAGTGGTCACTAACAAATTCCAAGAAATTCATCAAGTTGTAAGATCCGTATTGATATGCGTAGGTTTGGTTGGCATGATGTACGAACAATAATGGAAATGGAAGATTTCCTGAAGTATATCCTGCATCAAATGTCACATCCGAAAAGCCCAACTGCGAAAGATATACACGTTTGAATACATTCAAATTGAAATTGTTGTAGCTATATTGACCGCCAAACAATCCTTTGATTCCTCCAATATAAGAAAGCTGTATGATAGGGTATTGGTTAATCAAAGGCACACGATACAGTTTTCCTTGATAAAAAGATTCATTGGGGGCATAACGAAGTGTTACACCGATTTCACTAGTATTGATTGAATGGATAGAGTCGCCCCCAATTGTACCATTAGGCATGACATAACCGATTGTACCGGCTGGCGTCTGTCTCCAATACTTAAAATCCGTGGCAATGGAAAAGTGGTTTTCAAATTCCTTGACATAATCAATCCTCGCCAAACTATTGTAAAGCCATTTGTCATTGTTACCTCTTTTGAAAGAGAGTAAAAGGTTGTCTTCCTGTACGAACTGCAATTCCTGACCCGGTATTTTAGTGTCACGTTGGAAACTAGCTCTTATATAGTTCTGTGGAAATTTGTAAACTGATTGATCATTAAACGAATAGGTAAAACTTCCAAAATACTTAGGTTTTTTATCCTTGAAACCATAAGCACCGTACGTTTCGAAATAATAGCGTTTGCTTAGATTAGGTGTTGAACGCCCACCAAAACGCAAGCGAAAACCTTCTACTGGATTGAAACTATAAAAAGTACTTGCTGGCCCAATCTCAAATTTGTTATGGAAAGATTGCTTATAACCAGCGAGGAACAAAGTGACCCAGTCCATTGTCCTTTTGAAAGATGGCATATTGATCAAAGAATCGATATTCTGATATGTAAGAGACTCCGCTCTAGTCAAAGTATCGGTACGGTGGTCAGCCCAGAAAGTGTCTGACTGATGCTCTGCTGATGTGGCATAAGTCAGCGGTGACAATTTTGCAATGCTATCCGGCATTGGTTGTCCTCTTGGAAAATTGGAATAAGCGACAAATCTTTCCCCAAATATCCCTGTTCCTTTTTTACTGACACTAAAATCGCCAATTATATCGCTTTTGGAAAGTAAATATTTTCCGTCTTTTTGTTTTTCAAAATCCAGATTGATTTTCAGTTCGCGCATCCAGTTGATATTGACAGCTTGTGGCGCAAACATGGAAACTTTTTGGACTGCATAATGTCCATCCAACGTTACGAAAAGAGTTCCTCTAAACAACAAGTCCTGTGGATTGCGAGGTGTAAAATAAAGCTTTACTACTTTGATACCATCAATTTCGACTGTGTCTCGGATGTAATACATGTAAAAAGTCGGCGCCGAACCAGCAATAGGACTCAAAAACTGGTTGGTAAACAACATGATATTGTTGTCGTAGATATTGACGTTTTCGTACAATCTTTTCAAGTACGCGGTTACGCCTTTTGTGTCAATGAATTCACCAAAATCCACTTTGTTTTGCCCCAATATTATAGAACGTTCCTTTTCTGGGCTTTTCTGATGATAGTTTTTGGAGTAAAGTTCTTCGAGGTACAAAGGAACAATACCTTTTCCCGGAAACTTGGTCGTGTCTATATTATCCAAAAGAAATTTATACTTCTGGAACATTTTTTTGTCATGTATCTTGCTGGACAAATTACTAATGGAAGCCACCATCTTTTCGTACTTGTCAAATTGAGCATAATTGTAGCTGCTCATTTGATTTTCTTCTTTGTGGTCAATGACTTTACGGATAAGTTCTACTGCGGGGTTGTTTTTGTTTCTGTATTTCTGTTTCTTGTCTTTTACGACAACACCTTGAAGATTTGTTTTTGCGGATTCTTTTAGATTAATTAGGCCTATGTCAATACTGTCTTGACTTGGGTCAATGTCTATCAAGCGCGAGCCATATCCCACCATGTCAACGGTAAGCACACTTTTGGCATCGGTTTTAGGAATTCTCAAAATAAAATAACCGGAAGAATCGCTTCGAACCCCTCTACCTTTATTGAAATATACGCTGGCATCACTCAACGCGACTCCCGAAATAGAGTCGACAATGTTACCGTATATAACAATGTTCCTTTGGTCTTGAGCCATCACACCGTTTCCCTTAAACGAAGCTATGGTCACAAAAACAAAAGCTATAATAAAATAAACAAAACGATTTTTCATATTGATTTTTCTTGCCCCTTGGTTTTAAAGACAAAATTTTTCTGGAGTAAATAATTATACGTTAAACCTAAAATCAGGCTTACAATAAGCTTACTTACGTTTTTGTCCAATTGCCAAATTTCGTGTAATAAGTATATGCCCCCAGCATTTAACAATAAGTTGCCAATCCATACACAAGCATATTTCATGCCTTGTTTTCTCGACCCTTCTTTGTTTGCACCAGAAAATACCAAATTTCTATTCGTCAAAAAGTTTACGATACCGCCAGATATATTGCCAGCCATATTGGATACCACCACTCTTGTATTGTCAGGCACAAGTGGGTAGTATTTCAAAAAACTGTCGCACAAATTAAAAACAGCGAAATCGACTGCTGATGCGATCAGAGAGGATCCTTGTGCTTTTAAATACAGTGCTATGTCCTTTTTTGAGGGTATTTTCATTGAGAATTATCTACTCCGAAAATTTCGACGCAAACGCAAAATTCGTCAAACTTTTTGAATTAAACAATTGTTTAATTCAAAAAGTTTAATGTTATTAATATTTGTAAAACAATAAGGCTGTAAAGCCCTGCCAGCAGGTCGTCAGCCATAACACCCCAACCTTTAGGGAAACTTTCCATCCTGCGAATTCCTAATGGTTTGACTATGTCAAAAAAGCGGAATAAAGCTAAACCGATCAATACATAATACCATTTTATAGGACATCCAATAAGTGCCAATCCTACTCCTGCAACTTCATCGATGACAACTTTACTACTGTCTTTTCCCCAGTCTTTTTCCACCAGGTTGCCTGTCCAAATTCCCAATATAGTGATAAGGATAAAAGAGGATATCTGAAAGGTAATGTTGCCATTGTGTAATTGCAATACATACCAAAGAATACTCCAAACTGCCGCCGCGATAGTGCCTCCGCCTTTGATGTAGCCAATGCCACCAATACTCGCAATTATTTTGATCATATCTGTAAAAATAAAAATATTGCTTTGGTAAAAGCAATATTTAGTTATCAAATGATTTTTTCAAAATGACTACTTAATCGCTTTTTCAAAAACGCGATATGTTTTATAACGAACACCACCTGTGTCGATGATTGCTCTGTTCATCATCGTATTTTGTTCCAAAATCCAAGAAGCTTCGACTGTTTTCATTTTACTGTGAGCATCTGCATGGCGCATTAACGCAGCATAGAAACAAGCTTCGATCCCCAATTTTCGGTAAGGCTCCAATACTCCTAAAATCATAATACGCAAACTGGTAATGTTTTTCTTTTGTGTCAGAAGTTTGATAAGTCCAGTAGGGAAAAGACGACCTCGTTTGATGTTTTTGAGTATTTCGTTGATGTTGGGAATGGCAATGCAAATGCCAATAATTTCGTCCCCTTGTTCGGCTACATAACAAAAGTTAGGATCGACGATCATTTTGAGATCCTTGGCGACATAATCAAACTCAGATTCTGTCAAAGGAACGGATCCTTGATTCTTGTCCCAAGCTATATTGTAAACTTTTCTTATTTTTTCAACTTCTTTTTTAAAGTTGTGTTTAAGGTCAATTTGCCGAATGATAATGTTGTTTCGGGTCTTAAGCCTTTCCTCCAAAAGAACAGACATTCTTTTGGCTTTTTCTCCGTTGTATGCCTCCAAGTCAAAAATATATGCAAACAAGTCGTCGTTTTTGGTCATTCCGTATTTTTCCAAAAGAGATTGGTAGTAAGGAAAATTATAAGGCATCATCACCATTGAGGAAGAATCAAAGCCGTCAATCTGTACACCCCAAGAATCGTTGGATGTAGGATTGGCGGGCCCTAGCATATTCCCTTTAATTCCTTGCGCACGTAGCCAAACATAGGCTTCTTCCAATAACAGATTAGCCACCTCTTGATCGTTTATGGACTCAAAAAAACCAAAAAAACCATCGTTTTTTTCCAAAAACTTTATATAGTTCGCATTGTATATTGCAGCAATACGCCCAACGATTTCGTTGCCTTTATACGCTAAGAATAATTGAAGTCTTCCTGTTTCGAAAAAAGGATTTTTTCCTGGCGTAAGAAGATCCCTTTGGGCAATAAACAATTCGGGTACATAATTGGGATCGCCCTTGTAAAGATCATGTGGAAAGTCGATAAATGATTTGAGTAGTTTTTTGTTATCAACTTTGACAATGTGAATACTCATTATTTTGAAGTTTGTAGGGTTAACTTGTTTTTTCCTATATAAGAAAGGGAGACAATATGTATTATCTCCCTTTCTTATATAAACCTTTTATGTTTTACGAAACTTTTTGTTTAGCATTCAAGACCAAACCAATTTTTTTCGCATTCTTTGTTATTTTGTCAACAGCTTCGTCAATCTGGTCAAATGTATGTGTGGCCATCAAAGAGAAGCGTATCAAAGAAGAATCAGAAGGAACACCAGGTGAAACTACTGGGTTGACAAATATGCCATCTTCTTGTAATAGTTGAGTCAACAAGAATGTTTTGTCATTGTCTCTTACAAAAATCGGAATAATTGGGCTTTCGCTCTTTCCCGTATCGAAACCAGCATCATCCAAAAGTGTTTTGGCATAATGCGTATTCTTCCACAAGTTGTCGATATGTTCAGGTTCACTGATGATAATGTCCAACGCAGCATCTACACTCGCAACAGATGCAGGAGTCATACTTGCACTGAAGAGCAAAGACCTTGCTCGATGTTTCAAGAAGTCAATGGATTCTGCATCAGCTGCTACAAAACCTCCAAGGGATGCAAAGGATTTACTAAATGTTCCCATTATGAAATCAACTTTGTCATTCATATTGAAATGAGAAGCTGTTCCTGCCCCTTTTTCTCCTATCACTCCAAGGCTATGTGCATCGTCAACCATTATAGATGCTCCATATTTCTCAGCCAGCTCAACTAATCTAGGTAATTTGACGATGTCTCCTTCCATGCTGAAAATACCATCAACACTGATGAATTTTACAGCGTCGTTTGGCAATTGAGCTAGTTTGTTTTCCAATTCGTCCATGTCATTGTGCGCAAATTTTAAAACTTTTGCAAATGACAACCTACTGCCGTCAATGATGGAGGCATGGTCATATTCGTCTAAGAAAATGTAATCGTTACGACCCACTACACAAGATAAAATACCCAGATTTACCTGAAATCCTGTACTAAAAAGTACGGCAGATTCTTTACCCACATACTCCGCCAATCTGTTTTCCAGGTTAATGTGTATATCCAATGTACCATTTAAGAATCGAGACCCTGCACATCCAGTACCATATTTTGCAATGGCCTTCTGTGCCGCTTCTTTGATCTTGGGATGGCAGGTCAACCCCAAATAGGAGTTGGAACCAAACATTAAAACCCTTTTTCCATCAATATACACTTCAGTATCTTGGGCTGATTCTATAGGACGAAAAAAAGGATATAGTCCCTTTTCTCTAATTGAGATAGCTTCCTTAAAGCTCGAAATTTTTTCCCTTAACTGTTTTTGCATGCAACTACTTTTATTTCGTAGCCATATCCCAGGTTACGTTCTATTTATTTCTATTAAAGTAATATTATTTTAATTTTAAGTTTTGCAACAAAATTATCTTTTTATACATAATCATTGTTACTTTAACCAAAAAAGTCAGAAACCAACGAACAAAGATACCTCTTTTTTTGTTAAAAAAAGAAAACTGCCGTTCATTCCTCCAAATAATGCATCTCGTACTTTTTAATTAAACGATGCAATTCCATTTATTAGTTTGCATCCACTAAAATTAAATACAATAACGCTTTAAAATAGTATCTGCAAAACTACAACAATTTTTCTTGCCACGACTGAATACTTAGTAAATGCCTTATGGCTGATAGTAGCTATTTGAGCAAATCGATATAGATTAATTCATTAATTATAAATAGGTTATATATTAACTATTATAATTATTTAATTCAGCTTTAGTTTAATAATGCTTCTATTTCAGATCGCAATTCTTCTTATTGAAATGTCACTTTTATAAGAAATAGAAGCATTAAATATTTTATTACAGCATCTTTCATTGAATGCAAATACGACACTATAAATAGTGAGATATTTACACAATGAGCGTCCAAAAAAATTATTTTTTGGCGCTTTTGGTAGCTTTTTTAGGCGCAGCTGCTTTTTTAGGAGCGGCGGCTTTTGTTGCTGTAACTTTTTTAGGTGCTGCAGCTTTCTTGGTAGCTGTAGCTTTTGCTGGAGCCGCTTTTTTAGGCGCAGCTGCAGTTTTTGCAACTGTTGCTTTTTTAGCTGGAGCCGCTTTTTTTGTAGCTGTAGTCGCTTTTGCTGGAGCTGCTTTTTTAGGAGCTGCAGTTTTTGCAACTGTTGTCGCTTTCTTAGGCGTTGCCGCTTTAGCTGGGGCCGCTTTTTTTGTAGCTGTAGCTTTTTTAGG
>QFOI01000592.1 GCA_003241175.1 Pseudopedobacter saltans | reverse complement strand
AAAAACTACACATCCCTATTGGAAAAACTCGGCATGACTAACATTATCGTTGATACCGCAGGTCGAAGAGAACTTTTACATATGCACTTAACCAATGACACTGCATTTGTGAGATATGTGGGTGCAAACGCCGCTTCCGATTATGACCGTCTTGATGAATGGGTTGACCGTATTGTCAAATGGAGGGAAGAAGGCTTGAAAACGTTGTATTTTTTTATACATCAAAATGTGGAAGAAGCGTCTCCTTTATTGGCTGCACATTTTATAAAAGGTATCAACGAAAAAACGGGTCTTACTATCAGCGTTCCCAATAAAGCAGATGCATCAATAAGTTTATTTTGATTCTTCCTCTTCCTCTGTTTCTTCTTCCGCTGGTTCTAATGGAGATAACAAAACCTTCTCGACTGAGCTTCGGTACATTTTCAAAATGACCATTTTGTAGCCATCCAATTCTAGTATTTCACCTTCAACAGGTACAGAGCCATGATGGTAAGTTATAAGACCTGATAGCGTGCTGTAATGGTCGCTTGTTGGTAATTGTATGGGAATGAGTTCATTAATATCCTCTATAGATTCATGGGCCAAAACGAGGAAACTGCCGTCTTGTTGTGTTTCCACCACAGGTACTTCAGCATCATGTTCGTCTTGAATATCTCCTACTAGTTCTTCCAATATGTCTTCCATTGTGACTAATCCTGCAATGTCACCATATTCATCGGTGACCATGGCCATTTGGTTGTGGTCTTTTTGGAAAGTTTTCAATAAGTCTTTGATTTTCATACTGTCAGGTATGAAATAGGCAGGACGGAGAATGCTTTTAATATTGATTTTTGGATTTTTATGTAAAGCCTGCAACAGGTCTTTTACATATAAAATTCCCAATACGTCATTGAATTTTTCATTGTAAACCGGGTAACGGGAATACCCTTCCTGGGTGACAAAGTCAATTATTTTTTCAAATGAAAGATTAATGTCAATCCCACTAATGTCTTTTCTATGGACGGATATTTCTTTTACTCTACGTGTATCGAAATCAAAAACATTTTGGATAAGTTCGATTTCCGAATTTTCAATGGCACCACCTTCTCCACTTTCCGAAATGATCAACTTGATTTCTTCTTCCGAATGTATATCCTGTTCTTGTGCAGGCGAAATTCCTATTAGACGCAGTACCGCATTAGCCATTTTGTTCAACATCCAAATGAATGGTTTGAAAATAAAATAAATGGCGCGAAGTGGCAATGCAACGAATAAGGTCGTATTAACGGCTTTGCGGATTGCAATGGATTTTGGAGCTAATTCTCCAAACACAATATGAAGAATCGTGATTAATATGAATCCAAGTACAACAGATATTTTGTGTAAAATAGTCGGATCAATACTGATATTGAAAATGCTGATACATTTGAGTAGTAGTTCTGTAACGACTTCTTCTCCTACAAAACCCAATGCCAATGAAGCAATAGTGATACCTAGCTGGGTTGCTGCAAGGTAGTTGTCCAAATTGGAAATTACTTTTTTAGCTGCTGCGGTTGCTCTGGTTGATCCTTTTGTGGTGTCATTAAGTTGTGTGGTTCTTACCTTGACTATAGCAAATTCTGCAGCAACGAAAAAACCATTTAACAATACTAAAAATATTGTTGCAATTAACTGAAACGTCATTTTATAAATTACGGTTACAACAATATTACGTCAAAAAGGGATAGTATGTTGTTATATTGTGTTTTTTTCTCCGAAATCTCTTATAAAACCGCCAAAACAAAGGAATATTGTACCTTTGCACACTCAAATCTTGATTGTCAAGACGAATATTTATGAAATA
>QFOI01000591.1 GCA_003241175.1 Pseudopedobacter saltans | reverse complement strand
CATTTTGCAGTCAAAAGGAGTTCCTGTTGAGTAAATATTTTGAAAGCCGCCACCCAATGAATTGCTTTGCCCACCTGATGGTATCAGGTAATAATCTGTTGTGGGTATATTTTTCAACATTTGCCTTTGTGGAGGTATCACAATATTTGGAATAGAAGACGATTCGATTTCTTTAACGACAATCTTTCGAATAGTCATAACGCCATCATTGGTGATCTGCGCCAAAATATTTCCATTTGAATCTATTATTTCCAACGGTTTTTCACCCTCAGACATAATGTTTTTGTCGGCCACCAAAGAATTTGACTTGATATTGGCCACTTCAAACAATCCATCATTTGAAATACGAGCCAAAATATTTCCATTTGAATCAGAAATGTTCAACGGATCGTCACCATCGGCAATTTGAGATCGCAAAAGATTCAATACGTCTGTTCTAAATTTAAGAAGCCCTAGCGCATTAAGCAATAGTCCTATATTTCCGTTTGCATCATCAATAACAAAAAGGGGTTCATCATTGTTGGCAATATTTTCCGTTTTCGTTTCCAAGTTCTCAACCGATGTTATGGTTGGTACTTTCACCCCGACGGCCTCCTCGGTCAACAAATTGTCAGGCAATACGTTTTCCACGAAATCCCAATATTCGCCCGAGGCGATGTAATAAAAAGTTCCATTGATATTTTTGTCGACCTCGATCGCTTGACCGTTTTCGTCCTTTAGGTTGGTAAATGTGCGGGCTGTAGTTTTAGACGCCTTTACTACATAGTTGACAGGCTTTGTCAACACGCCCGGATCAAACGTTTCGTCGTTGATCGTTCCAAGGTTGCCCGAAGCCGCCATGTCCATGATGTAGGACATTTTCACCAACCTAGGCGAACCGTCCGCCTGTGCCATCATAAGCGAGGAGTTTGGATCAAGGACAGTCGCACCAGTCATATAACTAAACAGTGTGGCCAAGTCTTCGGGGCTATTCATAAATAATACAGACGCAAACAACTCCGCAAACGTGTTGCCTGTCGGTTGCTGTCCGTCCTTGTATAGTTGAGTTGCTTTTGATCTTGAAAATGCCATGTTTCTTTTTTTAATGTTTTTTCTAGCCCTTCTCATACAGGAGAAGGGTTGGGATGAGGTTATCCTACAAATTCAATGAATAAGACTGTACGGTATGGAGACATATTGTTGTGTGCTTTCCCCGAACCTAAGTTTTCTGTAAGTCCCTGGTAGAACGTGCTACCTCCGGAAGTATTGGCAATGTTACCACCTGACCACGGAGCTGACTTCTGACCGTTTATAAACACGTTGGAGGAATTTCCCGTCGGCATATCATCTATTACACCATTGCCAATTTTTACTTCTGGCAATTCCGCTTGTACAAGTGTGTGCGTTTTTTCACCGCCTGTTTTCCCAACAGTGTTGAAGTCCGTATCGTCAGGATCATAACCAATCGGCATGCGGCTACGCCAATTCACAACTTCCTGCCAACCATCCGGAATGGCATTGGCAGGCTTATTCCAAAACATCATTGATCCACCGACACCCGCCGCAATAGGGGCGCACATCTTTTCCAGTTTTTCGATACGATCAAGAATACTGTTTTCCTTCAGTTTGAAATCAGCCCAATTGTATTGTTCATTTCCTGTACCAAATTTCAATGTGCGAACAATCCGAAAAGGGCGTGTTACACCATCGCCAAATTGCCCTGCAACTTCCACGGATTCCACAAATGCAGTTTCTTCCACATACCCGCCTTCCAAGGCCATCACATCACCGTTTACACTTACAATACCACTTGCCGCAATACCATCATCCACTTGACAACCTGAAATGATA
>QFOI01000590.1 GCA_003241175.1 Pseudopedobacter saltans | reverse complement strand
GCCGTTAGTTTTATTCGGAACGGTTATCACGCATTTTTTTGGTGGATCTGCTGGTCGTGAAGGTACGGCAGTGCAGATAGGTGGAAGTATTGCCGATCGTATTGGTAGTATTTTCGGACTGAAAGGCAATTACAAACAGATATTATTGATTACGGGAATTGCATCTGGTTTCAGTGCAGTATTTGGAACGCCCATGACTGGAGTTGTTTTTGCATTAGAGGTTTTGGTTATTGGAAAAATTCAGTATAAAGGAGTTCTGCATGCTTTAATTGCTGCTTTGGTAGCTGATTATGTTTGTTTGTTGTTTCCAATACATCACACTCATTACCAAATTAATACAACAGTTAACGAAAATTTTTATTCAATTTATTTTTGGTTAAAAATAATCTTAGCGGGAATATTGTTTGGATTGGTGGCCAATTCATTCTCTCTTCTTATTTACAGTTTCAAAAAAGCCTATGCAAAAATCGCGTTTAGATCTTGGTTCACGCCTATTATTGGTGCATTGATAATAATTCTCTTAGCTCAGTTAGTTGGTTATGACTACTTGGGTTTGGGTGTCAATCCTAACTATCCTGGAGCTGCAAGTCTTATTGGAGCCTTTCATATAAACGGCGTGACGCATTGGAGTTGGCTTTGGAAATTGTTGTTTACAACTATTACCTTAAGTGCTGGATTTAAAGGAGGTGAAGTGACACCGTTGTTTTTTATTGGCGCAGCTTTGGGAAATACATTGGGTATATTGATGGGGTTGCCTGTTGACCTGATGGCTGGTCTAGGTTTTATAGCTGTGTTTGCTGGAGCCACCAATACACCTTTGGCTTGCTGCTTTATGGGATTGGAACTGTTTGGAAGCCAATATCTTCCCTTATATGTTGTTGTTTGTTTTTTAGCGTATTATTGTAATGGCTTAGGAGGTATTTATGAAGCACAACTTATTTCTGACAGGAAATCATATTTCTTTTTCCATACTAAACAAAAAACACTTGGAAATTACCAAGAACAAGGTCGATTGTACTTAAAAAGAAGAATCAAAAATTTGAGATCCAAATATTTATAAAAAATACCTACAATTATTAAATGGGCTTTATCCAGTGAATTTATCCAAACCCTCAATCGCTTTCTTTATTTCCTGCTCTTTTAATTGTTTTTGGATTTGAATGGGTTCGCTTACACGCTCTTTACAGTCTTGCATAGAGCAACGTTCACAAGTCGTATGTACCGTTCTAGTTGGAATATTTGGATCGTTTAAAAATTGCATTAATTTCATCAAATTCCCATCAATCAAGAGTCCTAAAGTTACGCTTCCAGAGTTTTCTGATTTTTTATCAATGGGAGGTTTGGATATGGTGATGCACAAATATCTATTCTGTGTCTGCCAATAATGCGAAATTTGTACATCAATCTGCAAGTCTTTGTATTTCTTCTTTTCAGGTAATTCTTGTTGTTTTTGTATTGCTGTGATAGCGCCCCATCTCCTACAGTAATGTTCATTTACCAAATTGGCATGCGGATTATGTAACTGCGACAGATGTAGTTCCTTACTAATATCAAAACCGTTTTTGTTGGAACCATACATTCTTAGGAAAAACAATTGATTGATGCCAAAATGATGCGGTAGGATACTCGTCAGTCGCTGGATGAACATTTCGGTCGTGATATTGTACTTTTCCAAAAGATGTAACCACGCTTGTCCATCCCACTCTTTATTGGAAGATAATTGTTTGAAATCCTCTGCAATACTACCTTCCGGAATTAACAACGCTGCTGCAAAATAAGATGCGAACAAATTATTCAACAATAAGTCAAAGGATTTGGATTGTTGGACAATC
>QFOI01000589.1 GCA_003241175.1 Pseudopedobacter saltans | reverse complement strand
AATAAGCCTTTATAAATTCGACTTCCACAGAAAAATTGAGCAGATTATGGAAGTTATCGCAATACAAAAATCCGCATTTGACGGAATGAAGAATGAGCTAAAGGAACTTTTGGAAATGACCGAAAAAGTCACGAGAAAATACACGCCGATTTTCAAAGCGGAAAAATGGCTCGATAACCAGGAAGTGTGTTTGATGATGAACATTACTAAACGGACTTTACAGACCTATAAGGACAAAGGGTTATTGCCTTATTCCAAACTGAACCGAAAGAATTATTATAAACTCACGGACGTACAGGCTTTGCTCGAAGCCGGACAGCCGTACAATACAGATGGCAATGGATTTACTGACCAATGAAGCTGAAGAAGTCATCGAACAAAAGGAGATGATATTACAGTTAAGAAGCCGTATAGAAGAAATACTGAAAAACTATCGTCCTGTAATGAACGGAGAAATTTATCTGTCGGGCGAAGATGTGTGCAAGCTGCTCCATATCAGCAAACGGACTTTACAGCAATATCGTGATGATAAAATCCTGCCGTATATACAGATAGGAGGCAAGATAATTTTTAAGGAAACAGATTTAATGAGTGTACTGGAGCAAAATTACATTTCCAATAAAACAGACCGACTGTAACCTTTTTGTACCTGTATGCTTTCATATAGGAACGAGTTTAGTATCTTTGCTATCGAAAATATAGAAAATACTTAAAGTGTTTTTGCTTTAAGTCCCACATTGAAAACTGGTAATTTTTAGACAACGGGACAGATAAGTAAGGACGCTCACGTCAAAGGCGTGGGCGCTCGCTTATTCGTTGTCGGGTATACCAGTACCTCAATGTGCGGTAAGTGTAGTTGCCTGCGCTTCTTTTTTTGTGCAGGACTACATCAACTCAAAAAGGATGATATGGAAACTGGTACAACACAACAAAAAATTACCCTTGCCTTTATTAATGATAAAAGCCTGATTTTGGACTTAACCTGTAATGACCTTGTTGCTTCAGGAATTGATGTATCGTTTCGTTCGGAAAGCATTGAAGCTGGTCTATCTCAATTATCCACATTAAAAGAACTTCCCAAAGTTTGTATTATTGACCTTGATTTTTATGATAAAAATGTGCTGACAGAACTTCAAAAATTAAGAACACAATACCCAACCATTAAGCTGATTGCTCATAGCGATATTGATGCAGAAAAAGTCGTGAAACCTCTCCTGAGAATTGGTTTTTCAGCTTACCTGCTCGTCGGTAGTGATGTGGGCGATTTTAAAAATGCTATTGGCAAGGTGGTCAATAAAATGAATTGATTAGTTACAGATATTTCTTAACGAGGTGTCATTTAACTTTCATCAATGATGCCCACAATTTTATTGCCTTCCAACAAAAACTCAATTTGTCCATATTTTTGAAAAGGCTGTTTATCCGTGTCAGAAGAAGTTGGATAATACTTTACCCCAATCGTTACTCTCGGTAAATTGAAAACCCAGGATGACCTTATTTTAAAATTTTTATTACAAAGTTGCAGGTCTTGAGAATGCAGTAATTTTTTAAAAGCATCAAGTCCGTCTGCTTCGATTATAACTTTCCAATTCATTCGCTTTTCATAAACGAATTTTTCACCAAGGTTTTTAAACAAGCCTACCTCATCGAAGCTATTACAAGCATTAATAAAATCCCTGATGATTTTTCTTGGCAGCTTTTGTATTTCTCTGGTTTCTTTCTTTTTGTTTTCAAGATATATCCTAAAATCATCTTCTACAACTTCAGCCATCTTAAATGAGCTATAGTGAAACGCTTCCAAAGGAGATTTATAAAGTTTACCCTTCAATATT
>QFOI01000588.1 GCA_003241175.1 Pseudopedobacter saltans | reverse complement strand
TGATTCCGTTGGGCGCCTCATCCACATAACGAATCAGGTCGTAAGTCACGTCTTTGCGACTAAAAGCGGGCATCATGTTTAGAAAAGCCAATACCATTCCTTCCTCATTTTCCACAGTCAATATAGTTTGCGTTTTAAGTTCATTCCATTCGAAACTTCCTTGCGAAAAGACGATTTCTTTTCTGTGGTTAGAATTTAGCCATTCGTTGGAAACAGATTCCAGACGTTGCAATAGTCCATCCTTGATAGGTGGTTGATTTATGATGACTTTCAAGCCTGAAGATTGAGCGTGATTGACAGCATTGCGAAGAGATTTTTTACTCTTTCCGGATAAGGAAAAGTTTTTAACATCCAATATTGCCTCTTGTCCTATCAATACTTTTTTCTTCTTCAATGACTGAAAATCATCCACACTCGATTCTGATACTCGATAATAGAATGTTCGCAGATGTAATTCGTTACAATAGTTTTCAAATTCTTCGATAGACGCTTTCAATTGTTGATAATCACTCAATACAGGACCTTCCAATACTACAGCATAGTTTTTATGTGTTTTAAAGGAAACGAAACCATCTGCTTTTTTGAAAAAATAAATTTGTTTGTCATTCCATATTTTAAAAAAGTCATTGGGCGACTGTTGCATACGGTACAACATGTCTTTTGCGAGTAATAAATTACTAGTATCTATCTCTGGTTGTGCAATATACTTCGGACTAAAAAGCAAAAAAAGTAAAAAGCAAATGTTGATAAATGACCACATATTAATACTAAAAAGAAAATATTTGCTTGTGTTGGATACTACAAGATAATGAGGATTACGCAAGAGTAGCAGATTGCGTCCCAATATCTCCAGATGATTGGCTAATGTCAATGGCAAGTGCCAAAATGTATAGTTTAAGTAATAGCAACCAATCAAACCATAGAGGACAACCACGGCAAAACTAATAAGCAACAGTTGACCGACCTTACTAGGTATATTCATTTTAGGACGAACCTTGTATTCCTTTGTGGTAGCTATCAATATAGATAAGGTAACAACAGCGACAATGGCTTCCTCGTAGTCGAAAGATTTTAGAATATTACCCAATATAGAAATACAACAAAGTATGATCGCCGTCAAATAGGCCGTTCGTGAACCTCTAAACAAAAACAAAGCGTTCATAATCAAGAAAAGTCCCGCCATCAATACAAAATAGTTGGACGTATGCATCATTCTCATGGAAAACAGTTCATGTGCTAGTACATATCGCTCATGAATTGGAGGTGTCAAAGCCGAAACGATGTTTACAATCCCTAGAATAAGAAGTAATACAGCGGGAATAACCCTTATCAAAAATTTGTTAATCCGCGCAATTAGACTAATAGCACCTAAAATCAATGGCATCCAAAACTCAAAGAGGCGAAACAGAACCGTCGTGGCCAATGACTGTTCTGATGTGAATCCTGCTTTTTGCAAAATGTACACAACAGAAACGTCTATGGCACCGATACCTCTCAAAAATGGTGAAACAATTAATAGTAAGACAGCCACTATATATGTTATCGTTGCCAAGTAAAGACTAGGCGAAAGTTGTAGTGCGTACATGGCGCAATAAAGTTGTCCAATACCTACTAGATCAATCAATATGCTAACTATAATCGTTCCGTAAACACCTTTTTTGTCAATTTCATTTTTGTCAAACGCCTGAATGAATTGTTCGAATGAAGTGCTTCTTTTAGTTAATATTTGGTAGATTTTCCCTTTCTTTTTGATGTTTGTAAAAAGGAGGAATAAACTGATAAAGAAAACAACCAAAATCAATAAAGCAATCCAAGCATTTGGCTCTGCTAGATTT
>QFOI01000587.1 GCA_003241175.1 Pseudopedobacter saltans | reverse complement strand
ATAATCATATTCCTACATTGGCTGTTATGGCACAAAGTCTTGACAAAATCTATCCCGCTTCCAACAAGAATCTTGCAAATAGGATTTTGGAAAATGATGGTGCGCTGATTTCTGAATATTGCACTTTTGACAATGTAAGCCGAGAGAATTTTTTACAAAGGAACAGAATTATTGCAGGATTATCCCAGCATCTTATTGTTGTCGAAACTGCATTTGGCGGTGGCTCTGTAACCACGGTAAGCTATGCCAATGCATATAACAGAGATGTATTTGCCTTACCGGGAAAAATTACAGATCAGTACAGCCAGGGATGTAATCAGCTCATCGCTGAGAATAAAGCAGAATCTATTGTAAATATAAAGTCATTGATTGACAATCTCAATCTTTCTGTCCAGCCAGAGTTATTTCCAGAGAAGATGCCTATTGTAAAACTGAATCCTGAGAGAAAAGAACACCAGCAGATTTTAGATATTCTGGATCATCAGAAAGCACTTTCGCTGGACGAAATAGCGGATAAAACTAAAATCCAACATCATAAGCTTTTACCTATTCTTTTGGATTTGGAACTTTATGGCCATATCAAATGTCTTTCCGGCAGGCAATATCTCCCTAACTACTAGAATCCGCTTTCCGAAAACTTGAACTAATGTAACATTAGATTCAAAATTTCTTAACACAAGACAACAAATTATACATTTAGCAAAAAGCTTATGTAATATCATTAATTTTTCAATAAAACTGAAAATATCACTTGCGAAATTTGAAAATAAAATTAAATTTGTTGTCATAATTATAGAACAATGGAGCACTATAACGTTGAACAAAAGATTCAGGAATTTATGGCGAAAATCGAAGCCAAAAATCCTAATGAACCAGAATTTATCCAGGCTGTAAAGGAAGTTGCCGTTACGGTTATTCCTTTCATCGCAACAAGAAAAGAATACACCGGAATGAAGCTCCTAGAGAGAATGGCAGAGCCGGAAAGAGTAATTATATTCCGAGTTCCCTGGATTGATGATAAAGGTGAGATCCAGGTAAACAGAGGATTCAGAATCCAGATGAACTCTGCCATCGGTCCATACAAGGGCGGAATCAGATTTCATCCAACGGTAAATCTTAGTGTATTGAAGTTCCTTGCATTCGAACAGGTTTTTAAAAACAGTTTGACTACACTTCCTATGGGTGGTGGAAAAGGCGGTTCTGATTTTGATCCTCAGGGTAAATCTGATATGGAAGTGATGCGTTTCTGCCAGGCTTTTATGACAGAGCTTTGCAAGCATATCGGTCCGGAAACGGATGTTCCTGCAGGAGATATTGGTGTAGGCGCAAGAGAAATCGGATATCTTTTCGGGATGTACAAAAAGATCAGAAATGAATTTACCGGTGTATTGACAGGAAAAGGTCTGGCTTACGGTGGTTCACTCATCAGACCGGAAGCTACCGGTTACGGTGTGGTATACTTTGCCGAACAGATGCTGAAAACCATCGGTGAGAAAATAGAAGGCAAAACAGCAACCGTTTCAGGTTTTGGAAACGTAGCCTGGGGTGTTGTGAAAAAATTCACGGAACTGGGCGGAAAAATATTGACTATTTCTGGTCCTGACGGTTACATCTACGATAAAGACGGAATCTCCGGAGAAAAAATTGAGTATCTTTTGGAACTTAGAGCTACCGGAAATAACAGAGCGGAAGATTATGTGACTAAATATCCATCGGCAGAATTCCACGCTGGGAAACGTCCTTGGGAAGTTAAATGTGATGTTGCTTTCCCTTGTGCGACTCAGAATGAGCTAGATCTGGATGATGCCAAAAAACTGGTTGCCAACGGCTGTATCT
>QFOI01000586.1 GCA_003241175.1 Pseudopedobacter saltans | reverse complement strand
CAGATAGAAAAACTATTTTTAGTCAAAAATGATACGATAGATTATTCTTTCAAATATCTGGACAGAACTGATCTAGACAAAATGAAACTCCCATTTGATCAAAATGAAGAAATCATTATTATCAAAGAAGGATTGTTAACCGATACAACTTTTACCAATATAGCTTTTTACAATGGCATTCGATGGGAAACTCCAGAATCTCCATTATTGGAAGGGACACAACGTGCCTTTTTATTGGAACAAAATATTATCCATCCCGCGACCATTCACAAAAATGAGCTTGGTCACTATTCTACTATTCGCCTTTTCAACGCAATGGTAGACTGGGACGATGCATGGGAACTGCCCATTACAAGTATACAATTGTAATTTCTATATCTTCGCAAAAAACAAATTATGTCATTGAAAATAAACCATTACATAGACCATACGATACTCAAACCAACTACTTTAGTTTCTGACATTGAGAAACTATGCAGTGAAGCGGTTCAATATGAATTTGCAGCGGTGTGTGTCCCTCCTACTTTTATTAAGAAAGCAAAAGAATTGACAAACGGAAGCAACGTCAAAGTTGCAACTGTAATAGGATTTCCTTTTGGCTATTCTGCCATAGAAGCCAAAGTCGCAGAAACCGTATTGGCATTAGTAGATGGTGCTGACGAATTAGATATTGTCATTAATCTTATTGCTTTAAAAAACAACGACTGGGAATATTTGGCTAACGAAATCAACCATTTGGCGCCATTGATCCAATCCAAAGGGAAAACGGTCAAAATCATTATAGAAAGTGGTATATTGACCGATGAAGAAATCGTTAAATGTTGTACACTATACACTCCAGCAAACGTTGATTTCATGAAGACATCAACTGGTTATGCTGAGGTTGGCGCTACGATACACGCAGTAGAATTAATGCGCAAAAACCTTCCTGACAATATACAAATAAAAGCTTCGGGTGGAATCAGACATTATGACTTTGCCAAACAATTAATCGATGCAGGAGCAACAAGATTAGGTTGTAGCGCAAGCGTTGCCATTGTCAATGAAGCACCAACAAATTAAGAAAATTGCCTTCTCAAATTAATAAAAGATATGTGATAGGAATAGTAGGACTGCTGCTATTCCTTCTTGCTTATACGATTTATGTCTATTTTTTCCCAGCAAGCAAACTAAGCGTAGATAACCAGAAATGGAGATGGATCGCTTCTCGTTTGTTCTTTTGGTTACTGTTAGGCGCATTGGCATTGTACACTCGCAAAATAGAGCACACGAGCATTTGCAATATTGAGCAGAAAAAATATCGATGGTGGTTTTATATATTGGCAACAATGTCGATCTTTTTGATTGTTTTCATAGGAAGTGGGGTAATGATATTGGTATCAAAATCCATTCAAAAAAAACAGATTAGCGACAGTTTGCAAACTATGAAGACGATGTTCATCAAATATCCTAGTTTGGGATTATTGACAGCAGTGACTGCTGGTGTTACGGAAGAATTTTTCTTTAGAGGTTATTTGCAAAACAGACTGACATTATTGTCCAACAAATATGTTGGCATTATTGTTTCTGCGATACTATTTGGATTATTGCACTATAACTATGGAACATTAATTCAAGTATTGTTTCCTTTTTGGCTAGGCATTGTATTCTCCATTTTTTATGATCGGTACAGAAATATTTACTTATTGGTTTTTATTCATTTTCTTTGGGATGCTATAGTCTTATACAATCTCACTCACTTTAAAATACCTCTACAATAAGACATGCCAGAATATAGTTATACTAGAAACGAAAAATTAAAAAAGCAGAAACTGATTGATACTCTTTTTCAAAAAAAGAAAA
>QFOI01000074.1 GCA_003241175.1 Pseudopedobacter saltans | reverse complement strand
TAAATAATATATTGTTTTAGATACTTTTGCCAAGGTCTCGTCTTCTTAAAATATTTATATCTTGTACTTTTATGAAAATATTCCAGCAAATGAAGCAACTTAAGTTAATCGGTTTAGCCTTTTCTTTTTTAACATTGTCTAGTAGTGCACAAACAATTGACCAGATCATCAATGAAAATTCAGTAAAAAACATTTTATCCGTATTAGCTTCTGATGATATGCGCGGAAGAAAATCATTTACGCCAGATATTGATCGTGCAGCTGATTTTATTTCTGGAGAATTCCGAAAGGCTGGACTTTCTTATGCTAAAGGACAAAAATCTTTTCTTCAACAATTTTCTGTTTATAAAACGTCTATCAAAGCGGTCAACGGAAGCATAAACGGAGACAAAATAGACCCGAACCATATACTCTCTGTTTCCACTCAGAAATCCATTGACATTTCTAATAACAGTGGTTATAAAACCGAAACAATTGAAAACAAACAAGAATTGTTCTCAAAGGCCATGGCAGCCATTCACAGTAAGCAAAACACGATCGTATTGGTTGACACCTCTTGTAGCAAACTCTTTAAACGACTTTCCTATTTTACACAAGCAACTTTTGAGAGCCCTTATTCGGTTATATTTATATTGGGAACAGCACTACCGACAACTTTTGATATCCATATTGAACAAAATCTCGAACAAAAAAAATTACAAAACGTTGTGGGAATTCTACCGGGAAAAAGCAAACCCGAAGAGTATGTTATTTTCTCAGGACATTACGATCATCTTGGCGTAGATCCGAGCAAAGGCGCTGACAGCATATACAACGGCGCTAATGATGATGCGTCTGGAACTACAGCGGTTATTGAGTTGGCCAAATATTATAAGAAACTGAACAATAATGCTCGCACACTAGTATTTGCTGCATTTACTGCAGAAGAAATCGGTGGTTATGGAAGTCAGTATTTTTCGCAGCAATTTGACCCTAATAAAGTTGTGGCCATGTTCAATATTGAAATGATCGGAACAGACAGCAAATGGGGAAACAATTCTGCCTACATCACAGGGTACGAAAAAACCAATATGGGAGAAATTTTACAAAAAAATCTGCAAGGTTCTAAATTTAAGTTTTATCCTGATCCTTATACGGAACAACAGTTATTCTATCGTTCAGACAATGCCACATTGGCTCGACAAGGTGTACCAGCGCATACTATAAGCACGTCCAAAATGGATAACGAGCCCAATTATCATAAATTGAGTGACGAGATCAGCACACTAGACCTTACCAATATGACAGAAATTATCAAATCCATTGCTGTCAGTGCACAATCAATTATTTCAGGAAAAGATTCACCAACAAGAGTGGATACCTCTGAGTTAAGATAATTCAATTTTAAAGCCATGAACGACAACAAATTTAACATAGCCGTACTTATTGACGGAGACAATGCGCAAGCCAAGCTCATCAATGAAATCATAGAAGAAGTTTCCAAATATGGCAAGGCAACTATAAGAAGAATATATGGAGACTGGACTAATTCCCATATGAATAGTTGGAAAGAAGCATTGAACAAAAATTCCATTAGTCCTATTCAAAAATTTTCTTACACAACTGGCAAAAACTCTACTGACAGTTCTCTGATTATCGATGCCATGGATATCTTACACGGACATACAGTTGAAGGTTTTTGTATTGTGTCAAGCGATAGCGACTATACAGGATTGGCCAAACGCATAAGAGAACAGGGACTATTCGTCATGGGAATCGGAAAGAGTACAACACCCGTTGCTTTCGTCAACTCCTGCGAAATTTTTACGTTTACGGAAAATCTATTACCAGAAGAAGAAATGGCTACGACTAGTATTCGTATAGAAAAAAAGAAAACGGTTTCCAAATCCAAAAAACAAAAAGAGATTCCCATTGTAATCACTAATCAGTTGAACACAAACAATGCTCCCCAAAACAAGAAAACAAAACTAAATATGTCCCAACTAGATAAAGCATTTGAGATCTCTGCGGGAGAAGATGAGGAAGCTTATATATCAACCGTAGGGAATGCCTTGCGCAAAATAGATCCTAGTTTTGACCCAAGAACTTATGGTTTCAAATCGTTAACCCAGCTATTTCAAAGCATACCAAAATACCAAATTGTTCGTAATGAAATGAATGGACTCAGTTATCCCATATTAAAATTAAGATAACCAATTCTTCCTATTGAAATAAAGAAGGGAAGCGCTGCTTCCCTTCTTTATTTCTCGGTTACTTTTCCTAGTTTTTTCATTTCTTCGTCAATACCTGTCCGAAGATCCATAAGCTTAATAGCATAGTTCTCCAATATGATTTCTTCCTCTGTCTGGGGAATCCATTTGGGTACAGGTACAGGCTTACCATTTTCATCAACTGCGACGAATACAATCACACAGTGGGTTGTTTGCTGTTTCTCATGGCTTTGCGGTTTACCTGCAAAAACATCAATGCCTACATGCATACTTGTAGTTCCTGTGTAGATAATTTTAGACCTAATCTCAACTATATCACCAATACCAATTGGTTTGTAAAAACGGATCCCTCCGACATATACAGTAACACAATAACTAGAACACCAATTGGCAGCACATGCATATCCTGCTTGGTCAATCCACTTCATCACCGCTCCGCCATGCACATTTCCCCCAAAATTGATATTGGAAGGTTCTGACAAAAAACGAAGAATCATTTCTGATTTGTTTGATATTTCTTCCATAAGAGTTGGTATTAAAAAACCTTGTCCGTTAGACAAGGTTTTTATAGTTATAGTTTTATTTCTTTTTATTATCAATTGGAGTCTGGTGCGGCGCACCAAGCATTTCCATCATTGTATTAGCCGCTTCATCAATATAGATATTTTTGGCCACGTTCTTTAACCAATCTTGGTATCTTTTACCTTTTGAAGTATCCGCATTTTTATAGAACTTATCATAGTTGGCAGTTGCAGGTTTGGACACAACAGGATTTTTTACCACCATCAGACTATCGTCTTTCGAGTTAACCTTGGCTGCATTTGCACGATCTTCTTTGTATTTGATAATGTTAAGGTTAATTGGTTTTCCATCATTGGAGGTTAACCAATCTATATTTTTTTGCATCGCTACAAAAGCCGGATTCTTAGAAATTCTAGTTTGAGAATTTGAAATAATCTTTGCTTCATCGTAGCTACTCTTCCAAAGATTGTAAGGTATCGCAGGGATTTTGTCATAAGGTAACGCATATGGATCATCTCTTTCTCTCATTTTCAAGAAAGCATATACATCAGGAAATGCAATATCAGGAACGACGCCTTTGCGCTGAGTGGATTCACCATTGATGCGATAGAATTTTTGGAAAGTCAGTTTCAACGCACCAAACTCTGGTTCGCCATTAGCATTTTGTTTTCCTATTGCCATCTGCCTTTGAACAGTTCCTTTACCATAGGAATCATTACCTATGATCACACCTCTTTTATAGTCTTGAATTGCCGCCGCAAATATTTCAGCTGCAGATGCACTGAAATCATTTATCATGACTAACATAGGTCCATCATAAATAGTCGCCTGTCCATCTTTGTTTAGCGTTTCGGAGTTGCCGTTTCTATCACGAACCTGCACAACAGGATTTTGATTGACAAACAAACCGACCATTTTGTTTACTTCAGAAAGAGAACCTCCATTATTGGATTGCAAGTCAAATATCAATCCATCAATATGATCTTTTTTAAGCTTTTCTACCTCTGCGGCAACATCTCTCGCACATTGGGCACCGTTAGGATCCGAAAAATCATAATAAAATTCTGGTAAATAAATATATCCTAATCTTTTACCTCCTCTCTCCAAAATAGCACTTCTGGCATCCAATTCATCTTGCTTCAGCAAATCCCTTTCAAGCGTTATTACTTCAATGGAGCCGTCTAATGCTTTTTTAATGGTTAGTTTGACGGAAGAACCTTTTGCACCGCGTATCAATTTAACGGCATCAGTAATGTCATAACCACTTATATCAACCGCCTCCCCTGTAGCTTGTCCTACTTTAAGGATGATATCATTTTCGTGTATTTTACCGCTTTTCCATGCAGGCATACCCTTAACGACTTCCACGATTTTAATGCTACCATCAGGATTCTGCCCCAACTGTGCACCTATTCCATAAAATTTATTCCCCATTTCGTTGTCAAAATCGCGCTTTTCAGCAGGTGGGAAATAATCCGTATGAGGATCCATTATATGACAAATAGTATTTACGAAAAGAGAGTATTGCTGAGCTTCATTATTGTCCCTAGAAAACTTTTTGAAAGAACGATCCAACATTTTCTTAACGGCCTCACGCGCTTCTTTTTCCAAAGCAGCATCAGACTTTTTCTTCATGGAACTTGTGTCAGCAGCTTTCTCACGTTGATTTTGAAGGTCCACAAAACGTGTAAGCGTCTGGTACTTTAACCTTTTTCGCCAAATATCCAGTTGCGCAGCATCATCTGACGGATAATCCACACTATCAAGGGAAGCTGGCAACGTCTCATCTGTCGTAAAATCGAATGGTTTGGATAAAACATCATTGTAGATTTTAGTAACCTTTCCAATTCTTTGGTTCAGCATATCAAAAGCCGTAAGAAAAAATAACATGGGAGCATCTCCATGTATCTCGTCATCAATCTTGGTTCCAAATACGCCATTCAAACTATCAATATCTTTCTTTAAAAAAATATTCTTTTCTCCATCAATGGAGGATAGATACTTTGTAAATACCAATTTGGAAAATGCGTCATCAATTGGTTTAGGACTGTAATGGTCCCGCTCCAAAACCATTCCTATATACTGTAACAACTGTTGTTGACGGCCTATAGTATCATTGTCATTGACTTTCCCTTTACAGCTATATGCCCCAAGTATTCCTGTTATCAAAAAAATAACTAGCACGGGCAGAGTTCTCTTGCTCAACATAAGTTTTTCCAGTTTATATAACATTGTCACCCAAAAATAAAAGTTAACATGGATAATCCACAAAAATACTGTGGCCTATCTTTTGATTTTCGATTGCAAAGATTCACCAATATTCACTAACGAAAGGGCAAGTTAACCTTTTTTTAAAAACCTAATCATTTACATTGACTAGCAATCTAGACATAAGTAAAAATAAATTTTCATTTTTTTTGTAATTAAATACGGACCGTCTATCTTTGCAGCCCCGAAATGGAGTTTGTAGCTCAGCTGGTTAGAGCGTCGGATTGTGGTTCCGAAGGTCGTGGGTTCGAAACCCATCAGACTCCCAGAAGTGGAAAAGGCTTTGTAAATCAATTGCAAAGCCTTTTGTTTTTCATTAACAATACAGAATTCCGTTCATCCCTGATTCCGACCTTCGACAAGAATAAATGGATATTCTGCCTAAGAAATGACCATCTTTACCGAAGGCACTTGGTTGCATGTTTTAAATAACAAACCTTTGCACTCACTATAAACACGTTTATTACACATTCAATTAATGGATGTCTTATTTTTATTATGAAGAAGATATTTATTTTACTTGGCATTGGACTTATCGCAGGTAGCAGTATTCATGCTCAAATAGACTCGTCTAAGACAACGCCAACAACAACGCCCGTAAAAAGAGAAGACCCTAAAAATGGTCATCTTTCTGGCAAAATCATAGACAATACAACTAAAGCGGCCATTGGAGCAGCATCAGTACAAGTATTTACTATTACAAAAGATTCATCTGGACAAGAAAAAGAACTCCTTTTCACAACTACATCTTCTTCTGGAAATGGAGATTTTGAAATCGGCGATCTACCTGTTTTCAAAAAACTAAAACTAGTAGTGAATGCGATGAATTACGGCACATCCGAACAAAATATATCTTTCTTCCAAAAGCCGGCAGGCGCGACTAATGGATCGGCAAAACCAGCGACTGGGCAAGGCGGTGCTATGAGAGGCAATTTCTCAGCTGATAAAGACCTTGGAACCATTTCATTAGCTCCTGCAGCTTCAGATCTAGGTAATGTAACGGTCACATCTGCCTCCAAGCAACTTTTTCAAATGGGTATTGACCGTAAGATATTCAATGTTGACAAAGACATATCCAGTTCTGGGCAATCCGCACAGGAAGTGTTGGCTCATATACCAACGGTTAACGTCGACATTGATGGTAATGTAACCATGCGTAATGCAAGTCCGCAACTTTATGTAGACGGCCTACCCACTACACTTACCTTGGAACAGATACCATCTGATCTTATTGACAAAGTCGAATTAATTACTAATCCATCTGCTAAATATGACGCCTCTGGCGGTGGTGGTGGCATCATCAATATTGTATTGAAAAAGAACAAGAAAACAGGTTACAATGGAGGTTTACGTGCTGGTGGAGATACGCGTTGGGGTTCCAATCTAGGCGGGGATTTTAGCTACCGTCAAGGTAAATTTAATTTTTCTGCTAATGTTGGTTTTAACCAAAGAAAAAACAAAAGCAGTATTGAAATGGAGCGTTACAACAAGTCCAGCGACATGACCCTAACCCAGAACGGAGATAACCAACAACGTAATTTTCGTATGTTGATGGGCAATTTGTCTTTGGACTATTTGATGGACAATAAGAATACGTTTACGGTAGGTGGCGGTATTTTTAACGGAAGGATGAACAATGAGCAACCGATGTCTATCGATTCTATGATGGGGCAATTAGGAGAAAATGCTCCTTTTTCATATGGCAACCTGAATTCCCTTTCGAAAATGAGTTTTACCAATTACAACGGTAAGTTTGGATACAAACACTTATTTGGAAGTAAGGATAACCATGACATAACAGCCAACTTCCAATACAATTCTGCCAACAACAACGGTTTTACGAATACCAATACTCAATCATTTAACGATGCAGCATTGACTGACCCACGTTATGCCAATATACTGTCCAATACAAACATGGATGGCTATCGCAGACAATGGGTAGCTCAAGCAGATTATGAAAATCCCATTACAGAAAATTCAAAATTGGAAGCGGGTGTACGTGCAGAACATACCAACTTTTATAGTAATAGTTTGTTGAGCACAGACTCTACAGGTGTGGGTGCGGCAGCATTGCAGCCTAGATATGCGTACTCCAGTAAATACGAATATACAGAACATGTATACGCAGCCTATGCCACATTTACATCCAAAATTGGAGCGGATTTTACATATCAAATTGGAGCAAGAATTGAAAGTTCTAAATATGATGGTATCAATACGCAAAGAAGAGATGGTGGCCTTTCAGATTCAATCTCTGGATTCTCCAATAAGTTCCCATTGAATCTTTTTCCTAGTTTGTTCTTGACATATAATCTTCCTAACAGACAGGATTTACAATTTAACTATACGAGAAAGATCAATCGTCCTAATTTCTTCCAATTGTTACCAATAGTTGATGCATCCAACCCTTACAATCTATCGCAAGGTAACCCAGCATTGAAACCTGAATTTACAAGCAACTATGAATTATCTTACAATAAGACCTACGAACATAGTGGTAATTTCTTGGCAACAGTTTACATGCGTTACACTTCTGGATTGATCACCAACTATCAATATTCACTTGGTGGAGATACTTTGATGAATACTTATGTCAATGCCAATCATAGTTACACTTATGGTCTGGAATTAACAAATACAATTCAGGCAACAAAAATCTGGAACGTTACACTCAATGCCAATCTTTTCAAAACAGAAATCGACGCATCCAATACAGCCGCACAAGCAACTAGCAACAGATGGAGTTGGAATGCCAAGATGAACAATGATATCAAGTTGCCAGCCGGACTTACATTCCAGTTAAATGCAAGCTATTGGGGCAAGACAGTTTTGCCTAATGCAGGTGGAAGCAGTAGTAGTGGAGGACGTAATGGTGGTGGTTTCAACTTTAGCCCATTAGGTTCTGCTCAGGGTTATATAGGAGAACGTTTCAACCTAGATGCAGCATTGAAAAAAGACTGGAAAGCTAAGAACGGAAATACATTCTCTGTCATTGCTTCCATGAACGATATCTTGAGAACAAACTATAACAAGAGTTTTTCAGAAACAGAATACATGACGCAATACCAAAAACGTCTTAACAATCCTCAAGTTTTCCGCTTGACATTGAGTTGGAGATTTGGTAAACTAGACACTAATCTTTTCAAAAGAAAGAACAACAAAGAAGTTGACAGTGGAGATGGCGGAGGTATGATCGGAGGATAATTTCCAAAAAACAACCGCATAAAAAACGCAGCCTAATATAGGCTGCGTTTTTTGCATAAAGTGTCAATTATTATTTTAACGAAATGCCAATTCAGTTTTCAATTCCTCCACGACATTGTAGATGATTGGGCATCGTCCATAATGCATAAACACCGTAAAAAGTCTTTTGGTAAACATGGGCTTGTCCAAGGCGGGAAATTCTTTACAACCAGTAAACCGGTATTCGTAAACAGTGCATTTATTATCTTCCAAAAAATGGCATGGTATCGCATTAATCAACATTCTATCCGAATGTTCACTTTTTTCTAGGTAACGCTGGTCAAATTCAGTGCGTTCCATTTGCAAATAATCAGATAACCGATCTGCTTCCTCTTTTTCGACATTTATCATTAATGTCTTGCAACAGTTGCCACATACAGTACAATCGATTTGGGGTTCAATATCCGCATTTATTTGCGCAACTTTTTCGTCAATATCGTCCATCGCAAAAGTTTTCAGCAATTGGATAAACTGTTGGTTTTCTTCTGCTTTAACCTCAGATGCTGTGGCGATAATGGATAAGTCGGTTTGTATCATGTATTGAAAGAAAATGACAAAGGTATATGTTTTGAGCATTACGGCTATTCGATAGACTCTTGTTTCTCTTAAAACTCACAACTTATTACTTAAAACATTTAACACTTAACTTTGTCTCATGTCTACCGATTTGAACAAACTTTATAGCGCTCGCAGGACTGGGCCACAATATGCAACCCAATCCAGCACATCGGATAATCGTACGGCGTTCCAAAGGGATTATGACAGGATCATCTTCTCCTCCGCATTTCGACGTTTGCAAAACAAAACGCAGGTTTTTCCTTTGCCAGGCAGCGTCTTTGTTCACAATAGGCTTACACACTCATTGGAAGTCAGTTCGGTTGGTCGATCCCTTGGAACACTTGCTGGGGAATTTATCGCCAACAAATTTGCATCTGAACTTACATCTGAAAGTCAAGAATTTTACCGTTATAGTTTGAACTATGTTATTTCTGCAGCGTGCCTTTGCCACGATATTGGCAACCCGGCATTTGGGCATTCGGGAGAAGATGCTATTGCAAGTTTTTTCCAAGAAAACAAATCCCAACTAGAACATTTTTTTTCTGAAAAAGAATGGGCAGACTTGGTTCATTTTGAGGGAAATGCCAATGCCATAAGGGTTTTGACACAACAGCAAAATGGAAAATCGGGAGGAGGACTCATGTTGACTTTTTCTACATTGAGTGCCATCGCCAAATATCCATGTGAAGCTATTGCATCTACAAAAGGAATTCTCCACCGCAAAAAATTTGGCTTCTTTCAGTCCGAAAAAAAGGTGTTTCAGCAGATTGCCAACCACACGACTATGCAGGAAGAAAGTGGCGAACCGCTTATATACAAACGCCATCCATTCGTATGGTTAGTCGAGGCAGCTGATGATATTTGTTATAATATAGTAGACATGGAAGATGCGCACAGACTTCATATTATCGACCATCGCGATTGTCTAGAAATATTTCTTTCTTTGGTAAAAGATTTAGATCCCGAAAGCCTAGGGCGAACAAAACACAAAATCGATGCTATTGCCGACAGAAACGATAAGATTAGCTATCTACGCGCCAAAAGTATTTCTGTTTTGGTTAAAAGAATCATTGAAATATACCAGGAAAAATTTGCTTTTATATTGGGCGGTTCGCAATCCAAAGCCCTATTCAACACAATAGAGAGTCAAGCATTGAAAGATATTGGGGCTTTTTCCCAAAAATATATTTACAACAATGCCGCGGTTGTCGAAATCGAAAATGCCGGCTACAACGTATTGTCCGAACTTCTTCGCCATTTCGTTATCCCTATTTTGAAAACAGAAAGAAATAATGCGGAAAAGAAAGCCTTAAGTCTTCTTCCAGAACAATTCCAATATCAAAACGGAACGCCTTACGAAAAAACCTTAGGTGTATTGGACTATATATCCGGTATGACAGACAATTATGCAACGGAACTCTACCGCAAAATAAAAGGCATAGAGATTGGGAAGATTAGGTAACCTCACCTATATCCTCTCCTCAATGAGAGGAATTCTTGCCCTTCTCTTTTAGGAGAAGTGTTGGGATGAGGTTGCTAATCAAACATAAAAAACTACTTTTTCGGACTTTCTTAACGTCCTCTGTCCCTTGTCCATCCTCAATTGTCCATTAAAAAACTATCTTTGACCCTATATAAAATTTTGCGTTTTGAGCTTAACAATACAGACAAACGACCTAGTAAAGATTTACCATAACCGTACGGTGGTCAACCACGTTTCCGTCAATGTGAAACAAGGGGAAATTGTAGGACTTCTCGGCCCAAATGGAGCGGGAAAAACTACAACGTTTTACATGGTTGTGGGTTTGATCCAGCCTGAAGAAGGCAGTGTTTACCTTAACGAAGAAGACATAACCAAACTTCCCATGTACAAACGTGCACAGATGGGAATCGGTTATTTGCCACAGGAAGCGTCTGTATTTCGCAAGTTGAGCGTTGAAGACAATATCATGGCGATATTGGAAATGACCAAACTCAGCAAAGATGAACGCAAGGAAAAACTGGAATCCTTATTGAATGAATTTGGGTTGCAGCATGTTCGCAAAAACAATGGAGACAGTCTGAGTGGAGGAGAACGTCGCCGTACGGAAATAGCACGAGCGTTGGCCATCGATCCAAAATTTATTCTTTTGGATGAACCATTTGCGGGTGTCGATCCGATTGCGGTGGAAGATATCCAATCCGTTGTGGCTCGTTTGAAATACAAAAACATAGGAATTCTCATTACCGACCACAACGTAAACGAAACGCTGTCCATCTGCGACCGTGCTTATCTTTTGATTGATGGAAAAATTTTCCGTCATGGAACGGCAGAAGAATTGGCTGAAAACGAACAAGTTAGACGTCTATATTTGGGTACTAATTTCGAACTGAAACGTAAGGATTGGATTTTGGAAATGGGTAAAACAGGTGGTGAAAGTCTGAAAGCCAAAGAACTGGCCGAGGAAGAAAGAATGGAAAACGAAGAAAGCTAATAATGCTTTTCACCATGGTTGGTGTTATCACTAACCATTTTTCCAATATTAACCGTTGAGTTGTGGGTGATAACACCCACAACGGTGTCAACTTATTCGATTGTACTTCTTAGCCATTGTTGGTGTTATCACCAACAATATTTTCCAATGTATGTAAACTATGGAGTTGCGGGTGAAAACACCCGCAACGGTATCGAATTACGCAATCGTACATTTAGCTCACGTTTCCAATAGAGATATATTTATTTCCAATATGTTAAAAGAATAAGC
>QFOI01000585.1 GCA_003241175.1 Pseudopedobacter saltans | reverse complement strand
CGCAGATAACAATGACCGTTCCATTCATGCGCGCTTATACGCAATTAGTTATCCAAACTTGCCATAAGCATGGTGCTCATGCTATTGGTGGTATGGCTGCACAGATTCCAATCAAAAATGATACTGTCGCGAATAGTGTCGCGATGGAAAAAGTGAAATCTGACAAACTAAGAGAAGTGAAAGATGGTCATGACGGAACATGGGTTGCGCATCCAGGATTGGTAAAAGTTGCGATGGATGCATTTGACCAATACATGACAACTGACAATCAATTAGACAATAAGCGATTAGATTTTTCTACAGACGCCAAAGAATTATTAGAATTACCTATCGGTACAATAACCGAAGCTGGCTTAAGAATGAATATTAATGTAGGTATTCTTTATATCGAAAGTTGGTTAAGAGGTAATGGAGCTGCTGCCATCTATCATCTGATGGAAGATGCGGCGACTGCTGAGATTTCCCGTACGCAAGTTTGGCAATGGGTTAATAATCATGCACAAATGGACAATGGAAAAACAATTACAGCCGAACTATATGAAGAAATCAAAAAAAGCGAACTAGAAAAAATTCAAAAACTAGTTGGTTTGGATAACTATAAAAATGGAAAATTCAAAGAAGCAATTGCCATTTTTGACGACCTAGTTCTCAATAAAGAGTATCAAGAATTTTTTACTACCAATGCATACAAACAAATCCAATAATTAAAAACCATAAATTCTCTAACGTTTAATTTTCCCATTATGAACACCACTAATAAAGCACAAGAACTTTCACAAGATTGGTTAATCAATCCAAGATGGAATGGCGTTACTAGACCTTACACCGCAGAAGATGTATTGCGTCTTAGAAGTAAAGTTAATATTGAGTATAGTTTGGCTAGACAAGGTTCTGAAAAACTATGGAAATACCTTAATACGCAAGCTACAACTACTGCGTTGGGTGCTATGACAGGTAACCAAGCTATACAAGACGTAGCAGCAGGTCTGAAGGCAATTTATTTAAGTGGTTGGCAAGTAGCTGCCGATGCTAATATTGCAGGGCAGATGTATCCAGATCAATCTTTGTATCCAGCCAATTCAGTTCCTGATGTCGTTAAGCGTATCAATAATGCATTGTTGCGTTGCGAACAAAATGATTCTGTGAATGGAGACAATTCAAAAGATTGGATGGCTCCAATAGTCGCAGATGCCGAAGCTGGTTTTGGTGGTAATCTGAATGCATTCGAATTGATGAAAGGCATGATCGAAGCAGGTGCTTCTGGTGTACATTTTGAAGATCAACTTTCTTCTGCGAAAAAATGTGGACATTTGGGAGGGAAAGTTCTTGTACCTACAAAAGAAGCCATTGATAAATTGGTTGCTGCAAGATTAGCGGCTGATGTATTGAATGTGCCTACTGTATTGATTGCCAGAACAGATGCAGAGGCAGCCAATCTAATCACTTCTGATATTGACCCGAGAGATCGTGAATTCATCACAGGCGAACGCACTTCAGAAGGTTTTTACTATGTAAGAAATGGCGTAGAACAATGTATCAACAGAGGTCTCTCCTACGCTCCTTATGCTGATCTTTTGTGGATGGAAACATCTTTGCCAGATCTTGAAGTAGCTAAAGAGTTCGCACAAGGTATTCATGAGAAATTTCCAGGAAAAATGTTGGCATATAACTGTTCTCCGTCTTTCAATTGGAAAAAACATTTATCCGAATCAGAAATTGAAAATTTCAGAGAGGAACTAGGCGCATTAGGTTTCAAATTCCAATTCATTACATTAGCAGGTTTCCATGCACTTAATACTTCCATGTTCGAATTGGCATACAACTATAACAAAAGAGGAATGGCAGGATTTT
>QFOI01000584.1 GCA_003241175.1 Pseudopedobacter saltans | reverse complement strand
AGGACTCAATCTTGCGGTAACTGTTTGCGAAGACATCTGGAATCTGGGCGACAATCCGTTGTACACTATTTGTCCCATGGATCAAATGGCGGCGCAATCACCCGACTTGATGATCAACTTAAGTGCTTCTCCATTCGATTATACACATGCAGTTTCCCGTAAATCCATCATCCAAAAAAATGTTGCCAAATACGGTATTCCAATGTTGTATTGCAATACGGTTGGCAGCCAAACCGAAATCGTGTTTGATGGCGGTTCTATCATCATGGATGAGAAAGGCGCCATTATAAAAGAATTGCCTTATTTCCAAGAAGCTACGGAAAGTATTGAAGTTGATACCAATGGAAAAATAATTAGAGCTGAAAATAACATTTCGGCTAAAGCTATTGATTGGGACGATATTCCAGAAAAACTGGATGAAACGCTCAATATCGCTTTGATACACGACGCATTGGTCACTGGTATAGGAGATTATTTTACCAAAATGGGATTCAAACAGGCCATCATTGGCTCTTCCGGAGGCATAGATAGCGCCGTAACGATTGCATTGGCGTCAACTGCGCTTGGTGCAGAAAATGTTAGAGCCGTCTTGATGCCTTCTCCTTATTCCACTAGCCATTCCGTAGATGATGCGGTTGCGCTGAGCGAGAATCTGGGCAATCCTTATGACATCATTCATATTGATAAAATATATGAAAGTTTCCTTACAGAACTAAAACCCATATTCGAAGATCGTCCTTTTTCTGTCGCTGAAGAAAATATACAAAGTCGCACGAGAGGAAATCTACTAATGGCAATCGCCAACAAAATTGGTTACATCTTATTGAATACCAGCAACAAAAGCGAACTTAGTACCGGCTATGGTACTTTGTACGGTGATATGGCTGGCGGTTTGGGTGTATTGGGTGATTGTTACAAATTACAAGTGTATGCCCTAGCTAGATATATCAATAAAGACAAGGAAATCATCCCTGAAAATATCATCAACAAAGCTCCAAGCGCTGAACTACGTCCCAACCAGAAAGACAGTGATAGCCTCCCAGATTATGCGATATTGGACCAACTACTTTACCAATATATCGAAAGACGGAAAGGGCCAAAGGAAATCAAGGCAATGGGATTTGATGCTGCATTGACTGACCGTGCTTTGCGTATGGTCAATATCAATGAATATAAACGAAACCAGTTCTGCCCAATAATACGCGTATCGCCAAAAGCTTTTGGAGTAGGTCG
Organism: Pseudopedobacter saltans; assembly: GCA_003241175.1. GTDB lineage: Bacteria > Bacteroidota > Bacteroidia > Chitinophagales > Chitinophagaceae > Rhizosphaericola. Next base: position 628 of record QFOI01000584.1, on the reverse strand, counting down.
TAGGTTGCCGATTGTAGGAAAATACTTGTCTTAGTAATTGACAGTTGACAATGGATGGTTGACAATTGAGGATAGTTTTATTCTTCCTCCTCTAAATTCCATTGCTCTATATCATCAATTGGATTGGGAAGCCTATTCTCAAGCCATTCTTTTAAATTATCCGAGGAAAATTCTGCATTATTATTTTCAATAATCCAAGATAGGAATTCAGTTGGTCCTCCATTTAAGTATGGAGCAGGAGAAACTGGATAAAAAATTGTTGGAAGTCTTTCATTTAATGATAAATAATTGATCACACAAGACATTTCTTGGATTACATTCCAAGCGAATTTGTTTTTTATATCTATTTGAAATTTCATCCACCATAAACCATTTTCATAAAATCCATCTCCTATCACTGATTTAATTCCAGGAATTTTTTGAAGAAATTCTTTTAAACTTTTATTGTCGCTCATCCTATGGGAATTTTAAAATGAAAATAAATACTACCCGGTGTGCATTTAGAGATTTTTCATTAATTCGGTACTTGGATTGCTTCACTTCGTTCGCAATGACGTTTGACTGCTATCGCATTTCAACAAAAATGTCCGTCATTGCGAGGAAGAATGACGAAGCAATCTCTTATTTT
>QFOI01000073.1 GCA_003241175.1 Pseudopedobacter saltans | reverse complement strand
CGTGAGTGGGTGGATGCAGCCGTATTTGCGATTGTAGCAGCAACCTTAATCAGAACTTTCATTTTCGAAGCCTATGTTATTCCATCTGGTAGTATGGAAAAAACATTGCTGATCAACGATTTTTTGTTTGTCAATAAGATGAGCTATGGTCCTCGCCTTCCACAAACACCGATTAGTTTTCCTTTCGTCCATAATTACATGCCAGGCTCTACCACTACACCTTCCTATGTAAAATGGGTACAGTTACCTTATTATAGACTGCCAGCAACTTCTGAAATTAAACGTAATGACGTGGTGGTTTTCAATGTTCCTATTGGAGATACGATTATAAATGAGGCGGGATTTGGATCTGCCGTTCCTTATTATGACGTGTTGAGAGAAGTGTATCATGGCAACAGAGACGCGCTCCTTAACGAACATCAGATATTGGTACATCCCATGGATAAAACAGATAATTATATCAAAAGATGTACAGCAATACCGGGAGATACGGTCATGTTAAGAGAGGGCAATCTTTTCATTTCAGGTAAACCAGCATTTGTCCCTCCAAATTCCCAACGTGATTATATCGTCAAGTTTAGTAGCCCATTGACTTCTGAACAATTAAAGCAAATGCAATTAAGAACGAATACAGACGATTCTGAAAATTTGGAAATATTTCCTAAATCTAATGACGAAGCGAGAATCTACCTTCGAGATGAAGATATTGCTTATCTAAAAACGCAAAAAAATATTGTTAGCATTGAAGCTGTAATAGAGTCTGATCCTGTATTCCCTTACGATGCGTATCATAATTGGACACCGGACAATTTTGGTCCGTTATGGATTCCCAAAAAAGGAGCTACATTGACATTGACCCTTCAAAACATTGCACTGTATCAAAGAGCGATCGAAACCTACGAAGGCAATACATTTGAACAAAGAGGAAACCAGTTCATCATCAATGGTCAACCAACCAATACTTACACATTCAAATATAACTATTATTGGATGATGGGTGACAATCGTCACCGTAGTCAGGACAGCCGCTATTGGGGCATGGTTCCAGAAACCAATATCGTCGGAAAAGCGTCTTTGATATGGTTTAGTTATGACGGGAAACCTAGATGGAACAGAATTTTCAAAGCAATTAAGTAAGAAATGTAATGAAATTGTAAAGTGTAGGATATTTTGACTTAAGTCACAAGCCATTAAGCAAAATATCACCAAGCATTAGCTACCTTTGCATATTCAAAAAAATGATTATGATAGATACTATTGAGAGCGCTATCGAAGATATAAAAAAGGGCAAGCTAGTCATTGTCGTGGATGATGAGGATAGAGAAAACGAAGGGGATTTTATCACCGCTGCTGCGAACGTTACACCTGAATTAATCAATTTCATAACAAGAGAAGGGCGTGGACTTGTATGTGCGCCTATTAGCGAATCCATAGCTGAAAAATTTGATCTACCATTAATGGTCAATTCCAATACGGCATTACATGAGACACCATTCACAGTAAGTATTGACTTATTGGGACACGGTTGCACCACAGGAATCAGCGCGCATGATCGTTCAGCTACCATTAAAGCTTTGATAGATCCTACCATGACAGCTGCGGACCTTGCTCGTCCAGGACATATTTTTCCGTTACGTGCGAAAGAAAATGGCGTATTAAGGAGAACTGGTCATACAGAAGCGACGGTTGACCTTGCCAAGTTAGCGGGGTTTGAACCAGCAGGAGTATTGGTGGAAATTATGAATGAAGATGGATCAATGGCTAGACTACCTGAATTGGAAGTGCTAGCGAAGAAATTTGATCTCAAACTTATTACCATAAAAGATTTGGTTGCCTATCGTCTGAAATCTGATTCCTTGATTGAAGAATTGGTCAGAGTTGACATGCCAACAGAATATGGCCATTTTGAATTGGTAGCTTTCAAAGAAAAAAACAACAAAGCAGAGCATTTAGCTTTGATCAAAGGTGATATTGGAAACGGAGAACCCGTTTTGACACGTGTACACTCTAGTTGTTTTACAGGTGACATTTTGGGTAGCCTTCGTTGCGATTGTGGAGATCAATTGCATGCAGCTATGCAAATGGTAGAAAAAGAAGGACGAGGTCTGATTCTTTATATGAACCAGGAAGGGCGTGGCATTGGTTTGATCAACAAGTTGAGAGCATACAAATTACAAGAACAAGGATATGACACCGTAGAAGCCAACCTGGAATTGGGCTTTGGGGTAGATGAAAGAGATTATGGTGTTGGTGCTCAAATCTTACGTTATCTTGGCGCAACTAAACTTCGCCTGATGAGTAACAATCCTCGTAAACGGGCTGGTTTAAATGGTTATGGTATTGAAATAGTAGAAACCGTACCTATTGAAATTGCACCTAATGAGTACGACCAAAAATATCTCGAGACCAAAAGAGACAAAATGGGTCATACCATACTTTGCAACCACGGTCATGGTTAATATTGAGATTGACGCTAAAGGTTACGACTTTTAGCGTTAAGCTTTTTAACGATTTCCTTTTTACTTAAAAAATAAATACATTCGCAACCGAATTAGATTGCATAACATTCACAAAAAAGAAGAATTATCATGGCATACGACGTAATTGTTCTAGGTAGTGGTCCTGGTGGATATCCAGCAGCTATCAGAGCTTCACAACTTGGATTTAAAGTAGCAATTGTAGAAAAAGAAAACCTTGGAGGCGTTTGTCTTAACTGGGGTTGTATTCCGACCAAAGCTTTATTGAAAAGTGCGGAAGTCAATAATTATATCAACCATGCAGAAGCATATGGATTTGTCAATGCAAGTGCTGATGTTGATTTTCCTGCCGTTATCAAAAGAAGCCGTGGCGTTGCAGACAAAATGAGCAAAGGTGTTCAGTTCTTGATGAAAAAGAACAAGATCGATGTCATCATGGGAACAGGTAAAATTGTCGGAAAAGGCAAATTGGAAATTGTTGGTGCAGATGGTCAAAAACAAGTACAAGAAGCTAAATATATTGTCATCGCTACAGGTGCTAGAAGTCGCGTATTACCCAACCTACCTCAAGATGGCAAAAAAATCATTGGATACCGTGAAGCGTTGACTTTGCCAGAACAACCAAAATCCATGATAGTTGTGGGTAGTGGTGCTATTGGAACTGAGTTCGCTTATTTCTATCACAGTATTGGCGTAAAAGTTACCATCATCGAATTCATGCCTAGAATGGTTCCTGTTGAAGATGAAGATGTTTCCAAAGAATTGGAAAAACAATTTAAGAAAAATGGTATTGAAGTATTGACAAGTTCCAGTGTGGAAACTGTTGAAACAACGGCTACTGGCGTGAAAGCACATGTGAAGAAAGCAGACGGAACTTTTGTTGATTACGAAGCTGATATATTGTTAAGTGCGACTGGTATCGTAGCTAATATAGAAGGTATTGGTTTGGAAGAAAATGGTATTACTTTGGATAGAGGTCGTATCGTTGTTGACAAATACCAAAAAACCAATGTTGATGGATTCTATGCTATTGGAGACTGTACACCTCACCAAGCATTGGCACACAAAGCGAGCAAGGAAGGTATCAACGCAGCTGAGCACATTGCATTTAAAGAAGGAAAATTAAAAGAAGCACCAGAAGGTATCGACTACAACAACGTTCCTGGTTGTACTTTCTGTACACCTGAAATTGCTAGTGTTGGATATACAGAAGCTCAAGCTAAAGAAGCAGGTTACGAATTGAAAATCGGTAAATTCCCATTCATTGCGTCTGGTAAAGCAACAGCAGCTGGGGCTACAGAAGGTTTTGTAAAAGTTATTTACGATGCTAAATATGGCGAATTGTTAGGAACACACATGATTGGTCATGGTGTTACTGACATGATTGCAGAAGCTGTATTGGCACGTAAACTAGAAACAACTGGACACGAAGTATTGCAAGCAATACACCCTCACCCTACCATGAGTGAAGCTTTCAAAGAAGCGACAGCTATGGCTTACGGTGAAGCTACAGACATCTAGTATAAAATTGATTTATAGTAAGCGGGCGACAATGACCATTGTCGCCCGCTTTTTTTATTTACACGCATCAAAAGATTTTTATAATTTTAACTCACTAATTGAGATCGTATTTAAGCAATAAACTAATGAGAAAAAGCCTTACATTATTACTAACCTTGTTATCTCTTAACGTTTTTGGACAAAAAACGCCAACGGAAGAAGCGCAACCTATAGTGGAAGAAGGTAAACTTTTATATAGATCAGAAATGGCTTCTTGGTATGGTACAGACTTATTCCTCGAACACTATAAAGAGACTCAGAATATTGGAGGTTACTTTTCTTATCTCGATAACAATATTGCTAAATGTGTTTTTTATTCAAAATCTGAAAACCCTACAATAATTGGAACAATTTCTTTTGATAGTACTTATGATATCAAAACCGCAGGTTTAGATTTACAAATACGAGGTTTTTCTTCATCTGAAAATGATCTTTACGAGATTAGAAAACTCGCATTAGAGCAAGTCAATACTGATACTTTATTCAAAAAATATAACAATACAGACCTTAATCTAATTCCAATTATTAATGGAGACGAAAAAAAAGTTTACGTATTGACTGGCCCCAAGAAAACAGGTGTGGTTATATTTGGCAATGATTATTTAATAACCTTTGACAAACACAATAAACTCCTCACAAAAAAACAATTACATCGAAACTTAATCCCAATTTATTATGGAGGGAAGGAAGATCAAGAAAACATCAACCTCGGTACAGTGCATAGTCATTTGCCTGAAACAGGACAATTTATAACCGCTACCGATATTTGCACACTAATGCTGTACGAAAAATTTGCAAAATGGAAGCAACATATAGTTGTTTCAGAGAAATACATGAATATTTGGAACTGCGAAACAAATGAGTTGACTGTAGTTCTTAAGGATTCTATCAAGAAATAAGGCAATCGGAAGTTTTTGCACAAGAGATAACCGATATTTGAATAGAAGAATGATGATTGGCAATATCTCTGTTTTTTCAACAAATTCTTAATAGCATATCATACAAATAACAATAAAGACCAGCTGATTGCTGGTCTTTTCTTTTAATTAAAATTTGAAAGTCAGATTCGCCGAAAAACGACGTGGCATTTGTTTTTCTACAGTAGTCCATCCTCCGAAATATTCCTTATTGGTAAAGTTGTCCGCTTTTATAGCCAATCTAAACTTCTTTGCATTGTAGAAAACAGATCCATTCAATATAGTGTAACTCGGCAAAATAAAGTCACCTGTTTCTAGTGAACTTGTGATATAGTTTTTACTAGCACAATTTCCACCAAATCCTAATCCAAAACCTTTCAATACACCCTTTGGAACCGTGTAACCGATCCATAGGTTTCCAAGATTTTCAGGGCCAGCACTGGTGGGTCGCCTTCCATTGGTAGATGGTGCGGCTTTTTGTATTTTACTATCATTATAACTATATCCAACTATCATATTTAAACCATCAATAGGATTGGCTGTCAAGTCAAATTCTAGTCCTTTGCTTTTTTGTTCGCCATCTTGTATTGTGGCATTAATCGCAGTTGTGCCACCATTTCCATTATCAACGTTAACAGTGATGCTACGTGTAATATTCTTAACAAGTATATCGTAATAACTAGCAGTAAAGAATAGTTTGTCCTTAAAGATATCCATTTTAAATCCAGCTTCCAACTGGTTTGCCTGTTGTGGTTTTAGATTGACAGGATATCCTGCCTGTACGTTTGTAGCTACAGGCGCAACATTTCTAAAACCATTCATATAATTGGCAAATACACTCAATCTATTTTCCAATACCTGATAAACAAAACCAAATTTCGGTGAAAAGGCGTTTTGGTTATAGGATCCGGATTGCACATTTGTATTGTAGTTGATGGTTGGTTTATTTTCAAAATGATCATAACGAACACTTGCCATGGCAATCAACTTTTCGGAAAAATTAAACACATCAGAAACGTAGGCGCTATAAGTGTAATTATTGGTTTTATTTCTTATTGGACTACCAGTAGTAGCTTTTGCATCAACAGCCGCACGACTCAATTCGTTATATCTTGGATCCGCATTATTGGTAACATTTACGTAGTCAAACAAATAATTGGATGGATTCTGATTGACGGTTTGGATGTTCATAACATCAACGCCAGCTATAACTCGATTTCTAAATTTTCCGATAGGAAAATCCCCAATAAAATTTTGTTGTACGTCTGTTGTAGTCGTTGTAGAGTTCTGATAATACACATACCTTGAAATCAAAGTATCGTTTGCAGCAATAGGACCGTTGGCACTTCCATCAAGAAACATGATGTAAGAATAATAACCATCACTTTTCCTCACACTACGCGCCACATTTGTCTGAGAAGTCCAGTTATTGGAAATTTTGTAATTCATTTGACCATAAATATTGACCGTTGGCGTTTTATAGGAAATATCGTTACTTGTGTAAGATCTATTGAAATCCATGTGCAGTTCTTGAGGAGTACGAGCTATGAGCTGACGAGAACGATTTAGGAATATCATAGTCGAGTTGGTAGATTCTCCACTGTAAAACTCTGTATTGATCAGAAATGATAATCTATCACTTACCTTGTAAGAAAATGAAGGTGCAAAAAAGTACGTCTTCTTAAATCCCGCGTCCATAAAGCTACCTTCACTATGATAGGCAGCATTCACTCTAAACAATGCAGACTTGTCTGTATTGAGTGGTGTATTGATATCCGCAGTGACACGGCTAAGCCCATAACTACCAAAGGTATAGCCAAGTTCTCCTCCAAACGTTTCATATGGCTTTTTGGTGACAATATTGATCAAACCTCCGAAAGAGATAAGACTACTACCAAACAAGGTTCCTGATGGTCCTTTTATCACTTCTACCCTTTCGACATTGGCAGGATCAATACCTCCATTTGTCAATCCAGGCACTCCATTGACCATTGTAGGTTGCACGCTAAAACCACGCATGGAAAAATATCCTGCGCCGTCTCCAGGCCTTCCGGTCGATGACCACAATCTGTTAACTCCTGGAGCATTTTTCAATGCATCGTCAAATGAAACTATTACTTGTTCTTTCATCAAGTCTTTGGAAACGACATTGTAAACTTGTGGATTTTCCAAGTTGGAAAGAGGCATTTTAGATACATAAGCACTCGATTTTTCTACAAATTTATTACGTCTGCTTTCAACTATAATCTCGTCTAACTGCGAACTTGACATTGCCAATTGAATATTGACTTTTATATTTTTGTTTTTAATCACTGTTACTATCTCTGTTTGGGTTTTAAATCCAGAGAGATTAAGTTCCAATTCTTGTCGACCTTCATTAATGCCAGTAAGTATAAAAGTTCCGGTTTCGTCCGTAACCGCATTTTTACTTGTCCCTTTTACTACTATGCTGACACCTTCTATGGGTTTGCCGTCACTTGTCGTAATGACCCCAGAAATATTTCCAATAGGATCTATGTCTTTAGCAATGGCCCAAAAAGGAAATAAACCTAATATTAAAACGATAGTTTTCAGAAATGTAAACAGCTTTACCGTTTGCCTGTACATAATGCTTCTTTTTTAGGGATGCAATTTCATACGCAAATACCAAAAGGAGGTTACCCATTAAGGAAATATTAAATTTTAAAAATATTCCCAAAATCGTAATAACATACTACTTATTTTAAACTATCAGAATCCATTACAATCCTTAGCAATAGAAGAATTATTAGGCAATTCGTTAAAATATCCAAATTATAACGTTGGCAATGCACCTAACAATTTTATTTTAATAAACCCAAAGAATAAAATTTGACTTGACTCAATAAATCTTGGTACTTTTAGCTTAGTAGGAAAAGAAAGCAAAATTGATTTATTTTGCAAGACACATAACTACACCAAAACCCAAAACCAACAATCCAATGAAAAGATGGATACTTACACTATTGTTTGCCTTAGGCTTTACATTAAGTCATTCGCAACAAAAGAACTACAAACCGTTACTTGACACATTCTTACTACATGCACAAGACAACTTCAAAGAAATTGCAACAGAAGCAAACGATACAAGCGTTTTTAGTCCGTCCAAACTTCAAGCGGATATTGGCAATGTAAAGATTGCACGATATCCAAATGTCACTACCCTCAACTGGATAATCCCTCTGAAACAATCAGTCGACATTCAGGATATGGTAAAAACATTTATTAAAGAACATTTTTCAGACACCATTCACTTCAAAATAGTAACGGACGGAACAAAAAAAGAGGGTTATAAAACAACCAACATATACGAATTAAAGGACGATGAAAAACCTCTTGTCATTTTTAGGACAATCCTTTACAAAGGAGAAAAGAATAATGGAAACTTTACAATTACCATTTACGGAAAATGAACAAACAACGACCCTTAATCCAACACCATGAAAAAAAACATCACACTTTTTATATTCACACTATTTGCTTCCTATTCCAACGCACAAAAATTGGAGAAAACCAAGAACAGCGAATGCAATTGCTACGGATTCAAAGACAGTATAGGAAAGCTAGTTATCGAGTACAAATATGATTATGCAGGTGATTTTTCGGAAGGTTTGGCGCATGTTAGATTGAATAAGAAAAGTGGTTTTATCGATGAAAAGGACAATGTCATTGTCCCATTTAACTATGAGTGGGCAGACGCTTTTAGTGAAGGTTTGGCACCGGTAAAACTTGGCGATAAATGGGGCTATGTCAACACCTCTGGAATATTGGTTATTCCTACAATTATTGAGGGTGACAGAGTGGATGGATTTAGTCAAGGATTGGCTGCAGTACGACTGAAAGGTAAATGGGGATTTGTTGACACAAAAGGACAACTAGTAATCCCTCATATTTTTGATAGAGCATATCCGTTCAAAGAAGGATTAGCGGCTGTAGAACCTGTTGCTCAACAAGGATATGGTTTTATCAACCAAAAGGGCGAAATGGTTATTCCTGCACAATTCAAATATGCTTACAACTTTAGTGACGGAGTCGCTATGGTAAGTACCGCAAACAGAAGCTCTTTACATATTGACAAAACCGGAAAAATATTAGAGGTTGACAATACAACATCAACCAACAAAACAATCACAACTACAAAAACTCAAAATGTATTGATTCACCCTGGTAATATTCCCTATTCTGATAAAGATAGGGAGAATCTAAAAATTGCTAAAGATGCAGGCAACCTTGAGTATATTGGATACATGTACATTAATCATGGCGCCACACAAGAAGGGACCAAACTATTAAAACAAGCAATCGCTAATGGAACTTGTGACAACTGTGCCTATTTTTTAGCCGTTATGTCCTACAAAAACAGTTTTCCAAAAAGCAAATTAGACTCTTGTGAACAAGCCGCTGATAACTTGAGCAAATCTGGAACTATTAATTCTTCTATCGCTATTTTAAGAAAAATAGATGCGGAAGGTCATATGCCTATAGCTGCATATTACTTGGCCGAAGCTTTTGCCAAAGGGAAAATCCATCCACCCAATAAAGAAATAGATTCTGCCATATACTTTCAACAAAAAGCAGCCACACAAGGATATCCACCTGCCATGTATGCGTTGGGACTACTTTATGAATATGGAACGGGAGACAACTTTCCCACACCAACAGATAGAAATAAAAACGCTTATTTGATCGACCAAAAAAGAGCTCGATATTGGTTTAATGAATCTTCAAAGATTGGTTATAAACCTGCTACAGAAAAAGTATCATGGCTTGACAAATCAGCAGAACTAACCGAACTTGCAAAGGCTTATGGGAAAGGCTATGACGCTTTTGAAAGCGGCAACTATCAAGAAGCTTATCGCTGGTGGAAAACCGCTACTATTGATGGCAAGGATGCAGAAGCTTATTATGGGCTAGCTATTTTACATCAAATGGGCAAAGCGCCCAACAGTAGTCTTAGCTCTGCTATGGAATACTACCAAGAAGCAGCTAATTTGGGCATGAAAGAAGCCATGAATGAAAAGAAAAAAATACAACAATATTTAGAGTCCGTTGAATCTGCCAAAAAAAATGCGGCCAAAACATCCACAGCGTCAACAATTAAGCAAGCAGATTCCTACAGTGAATGGTGGGAAAAAACATGGGGACGAGGCGGCACGCAAAATCACACAACCATGCCTAACAATAACATACCCCAAGCAAGATACAGAACTGGAACCTTGTCAGAGTCAGACAGACATCAACAAGCCATGGACGCGATTCAACGATCAATAGAACGTCAACAAAATAGAGATTACAAGAACAAAAATTATTGACCCATGTTTAACATGTAAAGTGTAAAATGACATTACACCTGATTACATGCATTCAACACTATTCGGCCAATCGTTTTCTAATCTTACTAACAAACTCTGCTGAAACGCCCAGATAAGAGGCGATATAATATTGTGGAACTCGAAACTGTACCGTTGGGTAAGTGGAAATAAACTCCAAATAACGAGCAGTCGCACTCATGGATATTGTATTGATAAGTCTGTTTTGCAACGCATTCATATGCTTCTGAACCAACAAACGAAAATAACGTTCTAGTTTGGGTATAGTTTTCAGTAAAGTTTCTTTGGTAGTTGGCGTTAACATAAGAACTTCACAATCCTCCAAACACTCCACGAACAAACGACTTGGACTCTGTTCGGAAAAAGAACAGACGTCACTTACCCACCAATCTTCCAAGCCAAACTGTATAGTCACTTCAACTCCACTTTCGTTGACATAAAACGTACGCATACAGCCTTTGACAATATAGTACTCAAATTTGCAAATCTCACCTTCTCTAAGCAGTATCTTTTTCTTTTCGTAAGTTTTGTATTGGAGTATTTCACACAATTGAGATTGTTCGCTTTCTGTGAGAGAAACGTATTTTTGTATATTGGAAAGAATAGATTCGTACATATCGTTCATTTGTGAAGGCAATATAGCAAAAAGAAAGGAGCATCTTTATTGAAAAGATACTCCTAACTCAAACCTTAATCAAACAATCTTACTTAAAAATCAATTTATTGACCATATCTATTTCGTCTTGGCTAATCGTATGTCCCATCCCTTCATAAACTTTCTCCGTAACGACAGCTCCCATTTCCGTTAAAATTTTGGTCGTATCATGCACCCTTTCGACAGGAACATGGAAATCTGGATTACTCGTACCCAAAAAAATGGGAGTTTCTTCAAATTGACCATTATAGTTTGTCAAATTTATTTCTTCACCAATCAATCCGCCAGTAAAAGCGACAACACCTCCATATTTTTTCGCATTTCTGGCTATATATTCTGTAGTCAAACAAGCACCTTGAGAGAATCCTAAAAAGTAAATATCTTTTTGAGAAATACCCTTAGAAATAGCTTTGTCTACAGTTTTGCCTATGAGAGCCAACGCAGAGGAAAGCCAAGGTTCGTTTTCCTCGACAGCCGCTAGAAAAGATTGAGGATACCAAGTATGATTCGTCGCTTGAGGTGCCAATATCCAATAGTCTTTAACATTTAGATATTTAGTTAAGGATATCATATCTTCAGGACTGCCGCCTCTTCCATGTAGCAATATCAATACTTTCGAAGCATTGATAGTATTGCCAGCCTCTTTTGCGCCCTCTCTAAGATTT
>QFOI01000583.1 GCA_003241175.1 Pseudopedobacter saltans | reverse complement strand
AACAAGGAGTTCCCCCATTTATTTTTCATTGTCTCTATTTCACTCATAAATCTATCGTATTTTTCTGGAGTATCGTCCAAACCCCTGCTTTTAGATTCGTGATGCCTTATTAAAGAAAATGGAGTCCAAATATTACGATACCCGGCATTACGTACTTTAATACAAAAATCAACATCATTAAATGCAACTTTCAGATCGTTTTCATCCAGTCCATTCACTTCCAAGAAAATTTCTTTTCGCACAATCAATGCCGCCGCCGTTACCGCGCTCACATTGTGAACAATTTTTAATAGCCTGAAGTAACCCTCTTCATCACCTCTTTTAAATTTATGTGGGTGACCTGCAATGCCGCCAAGTCCAAGGACGACACCCGCATGTTGGATAGTACCATCAGGATAGAGTAATTTTGCCCCCACACAACCAATATCTTTTCTGATACTCAAGCTAACCATTTCTGTCAACCATTCTGCATTGAGAATTTCGATGTCATTGTTTAACAAACCTACAATTTCACCATTAGCGTGGTCTACACCAAAGTTATTTATTGCGGAATAGTTAAATTTATCATCATAAGAAATAATCTTTATTTTCGAATTCTTTTTAAGTGACTCGAAATATTGTAATGTCTGTGGATCACTAGACTGATTATCCACAATAATTATTTCAAAATTCTGATATGTCGTTTTTATTAGTATTGAGTCAATACAAACCTTTAATTCCTCATAACCATCTCTTGTTCCTATAATCAAACTTACTAAAGGTCCCTGATTTGGAATTGGCCAAATGGTTTTATATCGACCATCATCTAGCATACTCACATTTACACCAGCACCATCTTCATCAAAATAAGATTGTAAAGCTTTCTGGCCTGCGAATGCTGCATATGGTTTATTTTCATGACTACTAGCCGTAGAGCTATCTGTCATTCTCCAATGATATAGAATCCTTGGTATATGTACTATTTGATGCTCATTGCCTACTTGGCGAATTGCTCGTAATATTAAGTCATAGTCTTGACTTCCCTCATACCCAACACGAAAACCACCAATTGCATCCACTAATTTTTTCTCATAAACTGCTAGATGACAAATGTAGTTCTGTGAAAACAACAGGTCAGGGGAAAAATCAGGTTTAAAATAAGGATGAATCCTATTACCATCACGATCTAATTTATCTTCATCAGAATAAAAAATAAGCGCTTCGGGCTTCTCCGATATAGCAATGGCAACTTCTTGTAAGGCCGTTGGCACTAATTCATCGTCATGGTCCAACAATACAATAAATTTACCATTTGCAATTTTCAAGGCCGAGTTACTTGCATTGGATATATGTCCATTTTCATTCCTATATTCTACTTTAATTCTTTTATCTATTCGCTCGAAATGCCTTAATGTGGATATAGTTGACTTACTTGAAGATGCATCATCGGCAATACATAACTCCCAATCTTGAAAAGTCTGATCGATAACAGAATTAATACATTTTTCCAACAATTTTTTTGGAGTATTATAGGTAGGGATAATAATAGAAAATAACGGTCCACTGCCATTTGCAAATGTTATGACTTCTTTAGAAAGTGCTTCGATATATGGCTTTTCAATAATTTCTTGCCAATTTTCGTAAAGTTTATTTTCCTCTATTACCAATGAGTTTTGAGCAACAGCATCGATTTTAATATGGCTTTGATCTATATCTTTAGCATCTTGAAAATACCTGTTCTCTGCTTTACCATATAACTCATAATGAACCAAGGGAACAAAGTCAGAATTTTTTACATCTTGATATTGATCTTGATACATTTGTGCATTAAATAATGGGCTTGGAAATCTTCCATCCTTTCCAAATAATGCATAGTGCATTGCTGGAG
>QFOI01000582.1 GCA_003241175.1 Pseudopedobacter saltans | reverse complement strand
AGAGGCAACGGATCCGCTCCCGCTGCAATGCCAGGTTTAATTCCAGGAGGTTTGATCATTAAAGATTTGAACGGGTATGACACAAATGGTAAGTTAACAGGTAAACCTGATGGACAGATATCTTCTGCAGATCAAGTATATCTTGGCAGTACTATGCCTAAACTAAACTTTGGATTTAGCAATACATTCAGATACAAAAATTTTGATTTAGCGGTCTATTTTTATGGGAATTTAGGTGCATTAAAGTTGAATTCGGACTATCAGTACTCCTTTTTGATGGAATCGAATATGGCACAGTTTGGCTGGAATGCTTTGTCAGTGGTAAAAGATCGGTGGACTTATAAGAATACTGGAGCAACATGGCCAACAGGTCTTAACACGGGATACGAGGCTTATACGGGTGCTTCTAATTTCTGGTATGAAAAAGCTGATTTCATTCGTTGTAGAGACATCACATTGGGTTATCAATTACCAGCGTCTGCATTGAAGGGACAGAGCGTATTTTCCGCAATAAGAATTACTGCCGGAGTTCAAAACCCATTCATCATAACAAGTTACAAAGGGGCCGATCCGGAATTACAGAATTTTGCAGCGTATCCCCTTACAAAGTCTTTCAACATCGGAGCTAACATTAACTTCTAACTTGAAAATTATAGAAATGAAAAATAGTAATAAAATATATTTTAATCATCAGAAGTATAACAGATTGGGAGTGATTGTCCTAATTATCTCCGCATTACTTTTCTCCTCTTGCGAGAAAAAACTAGAGCCCTCAGTATACAGTCAATTATCCCAAAACAATTTTTTCAATACAGCTGCGGATGCTAGTGCTGCCGTTACAGCTATGTATAGCGGAATGTTGATGGGAGATACCTACGAGGCAGGATGGGGTGGTTCCAACAACGGGTGGTTGATTCAATCCAGTATGGAAACAGACGAGACTATTTGTTCTTGGGGTTGGCCCGGTTGGAAACGTATGAATAATCTACAGTTTTCTATTGACGACGGTGTAATAGTTGGTATATATACTGTAATGATGCCATATATTTCTCAGATTACGATTGACATCAGTAAAATCCAAGGCATCAATATGGATGCAACCATAAAAAATCAATATATCGCTGAGCTTAGAGCATTAAGAGCTCATTATTCCCAGATTTTGTATAATTTCTATGGTCCAGTCCCTATTCGTTTGGATCCAGTTGCGGCAGCCGATCCCACATCAGCATCAATACCAAGACCTTCCAATGATTCTATGATTCAGTATATAGAAAACGATTACAAAGCTGCGGCGGCCGTTTTACCAACAAAATTCACAGGGAGTGATTATGGTAGGTTTTCCAAATCTGCTTGCCTTGTAGGCTTGATGAAGCTTTATATGAAGCTACATAGATGGGCGGATGCTGTTACTATTGGAGAACAGATTAAAAACAATGGATTTAGTTTAATATCCGATTATTCCAAAAATTTCAGTTATGACAACAAAGGAGGAAATACAGAGATAATTTTAGCGGTGCCTTGTAATGCCAATGCCACTCGAACTTATAACAACTGGCTGGCCAATGTCCTTCCATCTGCACCTGCTTATGTAGATCCTAGCGGCATGAATCTTCAAGAATGGGGTGGTTACAAAATGCCATGGACAACATATGACAAATTTGCCACTAACGATAAACGCCTTAGTGTCCTATTGAGGAAATATGCAGTAGATAATGCCGGAACGCTTTTCGATGCTAAACTGGGAGGCACCGTCAATGGTACGTATTATGCACCGTTTATTGGTGCAATACCGAAAAAATATGGCGTAGATCCAACTTCTACGACTAGTGTCATGGGTACGGACATAGTAGTGTGGAGATATGCAGAC
>QFOI01000581.1 GCA_003241175.1 Pseudopedobacter saltans | reverse complement strand
GTTGAAATTGATGTTGTGTGCCATAATGCTAAAATTTTGATGTTTGAAAAAATGTTATTTACTCACTCGCTTTTCTCGTTTCCCGCTTCCCGTTGTGGTTTGCTCCGCTTCGCTTCGCATAAATTTTTCCAAAAGAAAAACCGGAAAAGAGAAAGCAGATAATCCAAGCGGGCAACAGCGTAAAACCGAAAGGAAACGGAATAAGTCCCGGAGGGTGGCAAGGCAACACACAGCAACTCGGCGAAGCCAACATTTTGCCTTGCCATTATGCCGTAGTCTTTTGGTTGGGCGTGTGGGGTGGCTGCCCGCTATAACTTAGCTGCCTTTTTACCGGTTGATTGTGGAAATTTTCTATTCTAAATTTTATGGCATTAATGACCAGGCTTTGATAGCCTGTGATAGAGATTTGAAAAACGGAATAGCAGAAGGGCGTTAGATATGGGTTTAGTTTTTCAATTTTCTATTTTGGAAATAGGTAAAAGCTCTTTTACAGCGTTGGATGGTGTAGAGGAAAGTAAATGTGCTTTTGCCTAAAAAGCAGCGGCATAAAAAAAGCAGAACCGTTAAGTTCTGCTCATTGTGATTAAATAAAAGCTGATTAAATTACCATCATAAATGCTTCTTCCATTGCCTTGAATTTCGGGGTAACCAAATCCATATCCTTACTGATTTTTTGGCTTGTGATTTTAGCGTAAATCTGTGTGGTGGAAATGTTTTTATGCCCCATCATTTTACTAAGGCTTTCAAGCGGTACGCCCTCGGTCAAAAACATTGTTCCGAAAGTATGCCTTGCCGTATGAAAGGTTACTTTTTGTTCCGTAACAATCTCCGCCTTTTCAACCAGTTTGCCTATATGCGTATTGCAGGTTGCATTAGTCGGAACCGGAAAGATAAATTCATTCCTTGTCGTACCCTGATACTTCTCAATGATACGTTTAGGGATTTCCATTAACCGAACATTGGAAGCAATATCCGATTTCTTTCTCCTGCTGATAATCCATTGATGACCGTCAAAGAAAGATTGAATATTGTTCTTAGTAAGTTTTTTAATATCAGCATAAGCAAGTCCTGTAAAGCAACTGAAAATAAAAAGGTCTTTTACCAATTCATAGCGTGGGTGCGGTGGTACGCACATCATCAGCTTTTCTACATCCTCTTTCAGAATATAACCCCGGTCGGTTTCTTCCATACTGATTTCATAATCCTGAAAAGGATTATCACGTATCAAACCTTTTTTGATTGCCAACTCCGCAAGGCTTAATACTGGCATTGTGTAAACCCAAACCGTATTATGCGAAGACTGTAAATCGTACCGGAGGTAAAAATCAAACTCCCGGATAAAATCGCCAGTCAATTCACGGAAAGCCACATCGTCACGATGATAGCGTTCTTTGATAAACGTGGTAAGATGATTGTAAACCGTGATGTACTTGTTGTAAGTACTTTGGGAACGTTCTTCCTTTTCGACCAGTTTTTTAAAGTCCTCATTTTGGTCGTTGAAAACTTTTAGGATAGCATCATCCATTACACCAACACCTAAAAACGATAGCTTTACTTTTTGGGCTGTTGCAAAGCCCTCGTGCTTCAGCATATCTTCATAAATCTTGTCGATACGCCCACGAATGTTATCCAGTTTTTTATTAATGCTTAATGCCTGCGCACTTTTACCCTGAACTCTTCCGTGTTTTAAATCCCAGTTATTCGGGTCAATTTCTAACTTTGTTCCGAAAGTTTTCGGAGTTCCGTCAATGGTAATACGTGCCATAATTGGTGCATTACCGTTCTTTTTCAGTTCGTTCTTTTTCAAATAGAAAAGCAGTTTGAACGTCGATTTTTTTGTCTGCTCCATAACTCAAATGTTTAACGTTTAA
>QFOI01000580.1 GCA_003241175.1 Pseudopedobacter saltans | reverse complement strand
GAGCGGTTGTAATAAATTTTTGGAAGAATCCAGTCAAGACGAACTAAAACCTGGTTCTGTTAGTGACTTAAATGGTCTAATGTCAGCTTCGGGTTATCCTTACCAGGATAAATTATGTATTCTTCTCAATTTAATGAGTGACGACGTAATCTGCAATGGGGGACAAGGGTACGAAAAATATGTCAATACGCTTAAAAGTGGCAAACCAGCATTTACCTGGTCCAGTGAATTGTTTCAGGATATGCTGGTTAGTGGTGCCAATACTAAGTACCTGGATAGTTGGATTGTGATATACAACAAGATCTCGGGTTGCAATGTGGTACTTGATTATTTAGATAAGGTTACTGGTGGAAACGACGCAAGGGAAAATCTTCGTGGTCAAGCATTAGCCATGAGAGCCTACTACTATTTCTATTTGGTCAATTTATTTGGGAAGCCATACAATTCCGCAGATCCGACCAAATTGCCTGGTGTTCCTTTAAAACTTACCATGCAAGTGACTGATTCATTATACCCTAGGAGTAGTGTGAGCGATGTATATGAGCAAGTAATCAAGGATCTAAAAACTGCCGCAAATATTCTGGAAATGTACCCTACTGAAAACTCTGTTTATAAAATGAATACCAATGCTATATATACTTTGTTAAGTAGGGTTTATTTGTATGAAGAAAATTGGGATTCTACTATCCATTATTCTAGTATTGTCCTTAGCAGAAAATCGGAGTTGACAAACTTGAATACTTTTCAAGGCCCGGGTAATGGTTACTATAAGTATACTGGTGGTACTGATAATAGGATATATAATGCTAGTGTAAGCCCAGAAATTCTTTGGATGTACCAAAAAGGTTACACTAGTTCCACTAGCCTTGCTGATGTTGCCGGAGAAGGTGTTTTTTTCCCCTCTAGCCTAGATCCATTTTATACTTCGACCAATCCTCCGCCATATTGTGTCTCTAATGAATTAATGGCACTGTACGACGTGAAGCCTCAAAGTGACACATTGAAATATTTGGGCGACTTGCGAGGAAGGATATTTATAGGTTATACCTCCACTGTTTTTTACTCACCATTTTTTTCTTTGGGTTATACACAATTCTTTGGAGGGCAAGGTGGGCTTGGGATAAGGTTGTCGGAAGCTTATTTGAATAGAGCGGAAGCCTACATCCATCGATATCTTTCCGGAAGCTCTCCGAATGATTGTCAAGCAGCATTAAACGATATCAACAAGGTTAGGGAGAATAGGTTTGATTCTCGCCAACCTTACGAACCTATCAATATTCAAGACGGAACGACTTTACTCGATTTTTACAAAAATGAAAGGAGGCGAGAATTTCCCTTTGAAGGACATAGATGGTTTGACTTAAGAAGATATGGAATGCCAGAAATAAAGCATACATATACTGAGGATATTGGTTCTACGCAAGAATTTGTCCTAGGCAAAGGAGATAACAGGTATACATTAAAAATCCCCAAAGAAGTAATAGACCGTAATGGGGCATTAGTCCAAAATCCTTAAAAATAAAATTATGACTAATATCAATAAAATCATTGTGTTTATTATTGCAGCTACTGCAATTGTCATTATTTCCTGTCGTAAAGAACAACAGCTTACTCCTTCGGATATTGATGAATATGGCTACCACTTACCGCAAGGAAACCACAATTTCGATAAAAGAATAGTTGCTTATTTCGAACGCTGGAAAACTTATCTACTATACGATTTTTCCAATATGGATGCACAATGGAACGTTACTTACAATGATCCATACTATACATTGGTTCCTGCTGATACTAATTATGTTGACAGGCAACTGGATCTTTTGGATAGTACTTTTTTTAGGTACTATGATGACAGTGTTTTGCTGAAATATTTGCCTAG
>QFOI01000579.1 GCA_003241175.1 Pseudopedobacter saltans | reverse complement strand
GACCTTCTTTGTTAGTGTAATAAGGCTTTTCGACAGTCGCATTATAAATTACTACAAGTTCATTCTTGATCTTATCATCACTAACTATATTAATGGCAGCATCTTTAAAGACTTTACGAAAATCATTTTCATCACGATCATTTTGATAGTTCAAACTATAAAAAATGGATTTGTTCCAACTATCAATAATCTCTCTTTTGCTTGTCCTTTTAAAATAGCGGCGCATATTGTTAGCACGATTGTATCGATAGGTAGTTGTCAACTTTATTTCTCCATTGTTTCCATTTGTATGAATATCCACCACTTCCTCAATAGCAAATTTAGCATACTTATGAGGTTCACATTTTTGCAAAGTTGCATTAGGAGCAATCTCAAGATAATGGCAGAAGGAGAAAAAGTCTCTATTTTCAATAGTTCCGCAATCGTCTCGAGAAGTGGCATCTACAAAATATGTCTCGCCTTTATAGTTAATCTTCACAATAACGTGATTAAAAGCCAACAAAGACGGAAGATAATATTTGAAATAAAAATCAGTTTTAAAGTTTACTAATACAATCGATGACTCAACACCCAGATAATCCAAAACAACTTTTAGCAAGGTCGTTTTTGCTTTACAGTCGCCTTGTTTATTTGCATAAGTAATGGCAGGATCTTGGGGTTTATGTCCGTTCATTTCGTAGGCATTGAACAAATAGTAAACATGATTCTGCACATACTCAATAGCAAAACGTAGCTTTTCATCCAGATCGGTAATAGCATCCAGATCTTTTGCTAGTTCGGGTGCGAATTCTGGCAATGTCTGTTGCTTAAATGCTTTTTCGTAAAAAGGATAAATATGACTGGACAATACTCCCCAGGTGCTATCCGTTACAAAATCGATAAAAGGAAAAATCTCCCTATTCGCGTCGGTAGCGTTGATATAGTTGTCGTAATGCAAAGTAAAAGACTCGCCACTCACAACGGTTTTAATTTCCGCAGGAATCAATACTCGATTATCATCCCTGAAAAAATTGTTTCTGTATATGATAGGTTCTTTTCTTGCATTGATCACTTTAAAATCGTAGACGCCATAAGCCCAATAATTATCAGGACTTAGCCACAGGTAGCGCATATAGTCTTTCAGCAGAAAATCTTTGTCCGAATATATTTTCTCTTTGGAATCTTCCAATACTAGTATATCGTACAATCTTAAGTCTTTGATCGTGATATTTATTTTTTGTGTATTGTTGAGCATTCCGCCACCACTATCGCTTTCATCATCCAAAATTTTTACACTAATGTCTGGCGTTTTGTCAATCAATACACCATCTCTCATCACGCTAATACGATGAACTATATAGGAAGAATTTTCACCTAGTACAATATCAAAAACAGAAGCACTTTCTAGATTGGATGGTTCATTTAAGGTATATGCCATACTAGCATATTCCACTTCTCGTTCGTTGGTGGTGTATATTTTTTTGTACAAGAAAAAGCAAAAGTCTTTGCCTTCATCCTCTTGCTTTTTCGAAAATTCAGTTTCTACTATTAATGATTTTAGTTTTTCATCGTCTAAACTTTCTGCCCAATCTTCAGCAGGTTGTTTTTTAAATCGTTCAGCGCTCGTTGCAACACTCATAGAAAATTTAATTTATTGGTCGTTTTCAAATATAAAAGATTTAATTAATATTAAAAATTTTCAGAAGGATGAAAAGTCGTACTTTGGCATAGTTTTGATCAAATTGATGTGTATGAAATCCAATATCCATTTATCCGAACTTCTCAACATACCATATCCCATCATCCAAGCGCCTATGCTTGGTGTCGCTTCTCCCGAAATGGTTGCGGCCGCCGCTGAATCAGGTTGCTTAGGTAATCTGCCATTAGGGGATCTCTCCGCAGAAC
>QFOI01000072.1 GCA_003241175.1 Pseudopedobacter saltans | reverse complement strand
CAAAAACATTCCCTTAAAAAGCTCTTGGTTCAGTTTTTTTCCATTTAGGTACACGTCACAACTATAATTAATTCCCCTAAAATTTAGCCACACTTGCTCCTCGCCTTTTGCTGGCATTTCCGTAAAATCCTTGAGGAACCAATAGGTGTAAGTTTCCTTTCCGGTAAAATAAATATCCGGAATCTTATTGTTGTTCATGCCATAAAACGGATCCGGTATTTTCTTGTTTTCAAGCAAAGTCGTTAAGACTGTTCCGGGAACTACTGCCGACATCCAGTTTTTGACACTATAGTTATTTTTCGAAATAGCAGTACCATTGTCTTTTATTTCTTTTACGTTTTTACAAACCCAACCAGTATTGAGTTCGTATTGATTTTGCGCAAACGTTATAGTTGCTAAACTTAATAAACCTAAAACGGTGAATAATAGTTTTTTCATCTTTTGTTTTATGGATTTAGTAATTTAAATATGGTGATATTTTTCACCTTTCAATATGGTACAAGCTCGATAGATTTGCTCACTTAAAATCATGCGAACCAACATATGCGGAAAAACTAACTTGGAAAGACTCCAGGTAAAATTTGCTCGTTTGAAAACTTGTTCATCCACTCCAAATGCCCCACCAATAAGAAATACAAGCTTTTTGCTACTTTGGTTAGCGTACTGCTGCACAAGTTGTGCTAAACTTGGAGAATCCAACATTTTGCCTCTTTCATCCAAAAGAATCAAAACATCATCGGATTGTAGTGTATCCAAAAGTATTTTTCCTTCCTGTTTTTTAAGTTGGTCTTCCGAAAGTGATGCTGCGTTTTTTAAGGGAGGAATAATTTTCCATTCACACGAAAAGTAATTGTTGACACGCTTGGTAAAATCTTCAATACCAACAACTGCATATTTTTCATGCGATTTACCAAGTGACCACAATTGAATTTTCATCCTATTTGATTAAAGATTTGATTTCATTGAGTTTGAGCAACGCCTCAACAGGAGTCAAACGATTGATATCAATATCCGTTAATTGTTTTCTAATTTGTTCGTACGTATCAGTGTAACTATCAAAAATCGACAATTGAAGTTCCGTACTCGCAATGTTATGTGCTTTGTTTGATAGTTTTGCGAGCGATGAAGATACATTATTATCCGTATTGGAATCCTTACTTTCCAACTCTTTTAATATTTCGTTGGCTCTATTGACGAGTTCTACGGGCATACCAGCAATACGTGCAACATGAATACCGAAACTATGTTTACTACCACCTAAAGCCAATTTTCTCAGGAAAATAATTTTGCCGCCAATTTCCTTATTGGTAACATGATAATTGACTACACCTGGCAACCGCTCTTCCAGATTATTGATTTCATGGTAGTGTGTAGCAAAAAATGTTTTGGGTTTGAAAGGCGAACTATGCAAATATTCCACAATACTCCATGCTATGGAAATGCCATCGTAAGTCGAAGTCCCTCTACCAATCTCATCCAGTAAAATCAAACTACGTTGCGAAATATTGTTAATGATACTAGCCGTTTCGTTCATTTCTACCATGAACGTTGATTCCCCTCCACTCAAATTATCACTGGCACCCACACGTGTGAAAATCTTATCTGTCAACGGAATTTTAGCAGAAGAAGCTGGAACAAAACTTCCAATATGTGCCATTAACGTGATTAAGGCCGTCTGTCGCAACAAGGCGCTTTTACCACTCATGTTGGGGCCTGTCAATATAATGATCTGTGTATTTTCGGGATCCATGTGGATGTCGTTCGCAATATAGTGTTGATCAGCATTCAAAAATCTTTCGATCACAGGGTGACGAGATTCTTTCAAGTCCAAATCAAAACCATCATGAACCGTTGGGATACTATATTGAAATTGTAATGCGTTTTGTGCAAAACAAGTCAGACAATCCAATATAGCCAAAATACTTGCATTGACTTGAATAGGCGCAATATAGTCTTGTAACTCCAGTAAGATCTGATCGTATATAGTAGCTTCTATCGCAGAAATCTTATCTTCTGCTCCTGTTATTTTTTCTTCGTATTCTTTGAGCTCTGGTGTGATGTACCGTTCCGCATTGGTTAGTGTCTGCTTGCGTATCCAAGTTTCGGGAACTTTTTCTTTGTGTAGATTCGTTACTTCCAGATAATAGCCGAAAACATTATTGAATCCAATTTTCAATGACGAAATACCCGTCTTCTCCCCTTCCCTTTGCTGTATCTCCTGTAAGTATTCTTTACCGTTTTGAGCAATATTTCGCAGTTCATCCAATTCCGCATTGACACCTTCGCGAATAAAGTTTCCTTTAGATGCAGCAATGGGAGGATTGTCGTTTAATTCATCATTAATTTTTTCAACTATATAGTTGCAAGGATTAATGGCATCGGATAGTCTTTTCAGATAGTCGCTGGAACTATTTCCCAATAAGGATTTTACTTTTTCGGCATATTCCAAACCTTTTGCTAACTGAACGACTTCTCTAGGATTTATTTTCTTTAAAGGAATTTTACTGACTAGCCTTTCTACATCGCCCGCTTGCTTGGTTAATTGTCTAATTTCTGTCCTTATATCCGTCTCTTTTACAAATAATGCCACTGTATCCAAACGTTCCTGTATTTTCTTAAGATCACGCAAAGGCAATACAATCCAACGTTTTAGCAATCGTGAACCCATTGGACTCACTGTATTGTCCAAAACCTTCAAAAGGTTATTGTTTTCCTGTTGTCCATTTCCCAACAATTCAAGATTGCGAATGGTGAATTGATCCATCCACAGATAATCGTCACGCTCGATGCGTTGTATCTGGGTAATGTGTTGAAGATTGGGATGTTCCGTTTCTTTCAGATAATGTAAAATCGCTCCTGCCGCTACAATCCCGGCATGCATTTTTTCAATACCAAAACCCTTGAGTGAATGCGTCTGAAAATGCTTTAACAGAGTTTCCGTTCCGAATGCTTCATCAAAAATCCAACTATCCAAAGTGTAAGTGTAAAAAGCATTGCCAAAGACTTGTTTGAAATGCTTTTGATAACTTCTTTGAAAAATAACTTCGGATGGTTTCAGGCTTTGAATCAATTTTTCAATATACTCTTGATCTCCTTCCGCCGCGAAAAACTCACCTGTGGTAATATCCACGAACGCCACGCCAATATTGCCTTTCTCCGTAAAAAAGATAGACGCCAGAAAGTTATTGGTATTGTTATCCAGCATCTTGTCGCTTGTAGCAATACCCGGCGTAACGAGTTCCGTAACGCCTCTTTTTACAAGACCTTTCGCAGTTTTCGGATCTTCCAGTTGGTCCACAATGGCAACTCGATAACCCGCTTTCACTAATTTATGCAAATAAGTATCTAAAGCATGGTGCGGAAATCCTGCCAAATCTGGCGCATCGGGATTAGAACTACTTCTTTTGGTTAAGGTAATCCCAAGTATTTGTGAAGCACGTATAGCATCCTCTGCAAATGTTTCGTAAAAGTCACCTACCCTAAACAAGAGTATTGCATCAGGATATTTTTGTTTGATTGCCTTGTGCTGTTGCATCATGGGCGTTTCAGAAGCCGCTTTTGCCATGTGGCGAAGATAAAATTCTAATGCTGAATCATTGCAGCTTTTTAATAGTAAATGATTATTTGTAATTCTTGACTTATCAATTTTACCTATATTGCGGCACGTTTTTATATGCTCCATTGTTAGGCTGATCATCTAAAAATTTAAATAATGACATTTACCCAATTAGAATATATTGTTGCTGTCAATACCTATAGGCATTTTGCCACAGCTGCCGAAAACTGTTTTGTTACGCAGCCAACGTTGAGCATGCAGATTCAAAAATTGGAGGAAGAACTAGGCATCAAGATTTTTGACAGAAGCAAACAACCTGTCATTCCTACAGAAGCTGGTGAAGAAATCATACAACAAGCCAAAGTAATATTACAACAAAGAAATGATCTTCTGGAAACAATTGCCTCCAAAAAGGGTATTGTAAACGGTGAATTACGATTAGGGATCATTCCTACATTGGCGCCGTACCTGATTCCACTGTTTGTCCCGACATTTTCCCAAAAGTTTCCCATGGTCAAGATGCAGATTGTGGAATTAACTACCGAAAATCTTTTAATTCAGCTTAAAGAAGGAAAAATTGATGCTGGTGTTGTGGTAACGCCTTTGAATGAAAACGGCATTAAAGAAGAAGTCTTGTTTTACGAAAAACTTATGGCTTATGTTTCGGAAAGAAATGATTTAAGCCAAAAGGAATTTATATTGTCCAGTGATATCGACCCCAACAAATTGTGGTTATTGGAAGAAGGTCATTGCTTTCGCTCCCAGATCATCAATCTTTGTGAACTAAGAAGAAAAAGCAAGGATGGTAATCATTTCGAATATGAAGCTGGAAGTCTTGAGACATTGCGAAGAATGGTTGATATTGGAGATGGGATTACAATTTTACCCGAACTCGCAACCTACGACCTTAATAAAAGTCAAAAAAGTCGTCTGAGACAATTTCAAGAGCCTGCACCTGTGCGGGAAGTAAGTATTGTAACGCACCGTGATTTTGTCAAAAAAAAGCTGGTTGCTGCGTTGAAAAAAGTCATCTTAGATACATTGCCAGAACCGTTGAAACATAACGAATTACACCCTGTAGTACCTATTGATTAGGCCAATATAGAGTGAGAAAACCTTAACAAAACATGAAAAAAATTGAGACATCCGTTGTCATAATAGGTTGTGGGCCGGCAGGTATTAGTGCTTCTATTTTTCTTTCCAAATCCAAGATTCCACATGTCATCATTGAAAAAGACGAATATCCAAGAGATAAGATTTGTGGTGATGGTTGTAGTGGGAAAACTGTTTACGTATTGAAAAAGGCCAATGTAGATTGGCTCAATGAAATTTTTCAAGACAATACGAAATTCCTCCCAAGTTATGGTGTCAAATTTGTCGCACCGAACGACAAATTTATAGACATACCGTTTAGTTTGGATAAAAGTGAGCTACCACATCCCCCAGGTTTTACGACAAGAAGATTGGTATTTGACAATTACTTGTTTTCCAAAATAGATATGACTTATGCAACCATTTACCAAAAAGCAAAAATATCGGAAATCAATACCCAAAACAATACGATTATTTTCAAGGATAGGAATGGTGAAGATTTAGTCGTTACTTGTTTACTCATTATAGGTGCAGATGGAGACAAGGGCATAACAAGGAAAACTTTTTTGCAGAATAATTCCGTTGTAAAAACATCCATGATTGGACTCAGAGCATATTACAAAGGCGTTACGGATATGCATGAGGACAATTACATAGAACTACATTTTTTAAAAAAGGTATTGCCGGGTTATTTTTGGATTTTTCCCCTTCCCAATGGCGATGCCAATGTAGGTATTGGAATGGATTCGGAACTGGTTCGCAAAAAGAAAATCAATCTGCGCGAAATCATGTTAAATGCTATCGCTGAACATCCCAATATAAAAAAGCGCTTTGAAAATGCCGTATTGGAAGACAAAATTTACGGATGGGGCTTGCCGATGGGCACACAAAAAACAAAAGTTTCAGGCCGTGGTTATATGCTTGTTGGTGATGCGGCATCTTTGATTGATCCATTTACAGGAGAAGGTATCGGAAATGCTTTATACAGTGGAATGTTAGCGACCGAAGCAGCAGTAAAAGCTATTGCAGAAAATCGTTTTGATTCTGATTTTTTACAAAAAGAATATGGGGATGTCCTTTTCGAAAAAATAGGCGATGAATTGCAATTGAGCTATACAATGCAAAAGCTGGTCAAGTTTCCTTGGTTATTTAACATGGTTGTCAACAAAGCCTACAAAAGCCCAGAATTGCGCAATACATTGACAAGTATGTTTAAGGATATGGATGTAAAAGCTTTGTTGAAAAAGCCAAGCTTTTATTGGAAAATCTTTACGAATCAATAAAAAAAGCCTTCCGTCTGGAAGGCTTTTTGATTAATCCGTCGTGCATTTGGGTACTTATCCTAGTTAATGTTTTACATTTTTTGAACACCTCTCCCTAACCCTCCCCTCAAGGGGAGGGAATAAGGGTGGGGTTTGTCCTAATTGCGAGAAAAACCTCAACATTTTATGTCGTTACTATTACTAAAAGAAAAGAAACCTCTATTTTTCCCCTAAAAGCACAACGGCTTTTTGATTAATATTTTTCTTTAGGGAAAATTCTTTTCAGAGGCATTGTAGATGTTGGTGTAACAATCAATGGATACTTCTCCACATCGACAGAACTTTGATCCAAACCAAAACCTCTTTCTTCGTTCAAACTGATCTGTTTCAACCAAAAATAAGATTTCATGATTAGTTTATCCATGAATGACAAATCATTGTCATTGGAAAGATATTTTTCCATAACGATGAATTGAAAGTCTCCTGCAACATTGTTCCTTTCCAGACTTTCATAACGGCTCACGATATTTACTTCTCGATTAATGGCAAGTTCTTCCACAACTTTGCGCAACATGGAACTGATTTTTTGTTCAACTCTGAAACCGAGACGGAACTCCACTCTTATAATATCATTTGGAATTATATGGTCAACGACATATTCACAAGTATAAGGATCATCCAAAACGTCCACATGCACAAACCAATATATGTCTGCACGTTTCGGTTTTCTGTTCAATATGGAGTAAACTATTTTATGTTCGATTTCTTTGGGATTGTCAGCACTCGTCATGTAAACAAGATGCGTTGCATATTTGACAACAGTTTTGTCATTGCTAAGTTCCTGAATCATTGGGATATAGTGTTCCAGACGAACAAATTCTACATATCTATTCTTGATTTTTCTCGCTCTAAACCAAGTGTACATGACATAGAATAATATACCAGCTACTATAACGGTGACATAACCTCCATGTGGAAACTTGTCAAGATTCGCAAAAAAGAAGGAAAATTCTATCACTAGAAACACTAAAAGGTACAGATAGCGAAGGAAAATATTGGTGCGCTTTTTCTGCAAATAATTGGCAAACAAAATAGATGTGCTAATCATACACAAGGTAATGGCTAATCCATAAGCACCTTCCATCTTGGAAGATTCCTTAAAAAACACGACAATGAAAAAGCAGCCAAAACACAATAACCAGTTCAATCCAGGTATATAAACTTGACCTTTCTCTTCCGTAGGGTAGTTAATCTTGATTTTAGGCCAAAGATTTAATCTCTGCGCCTCCGAGATCAAGGTAAATGAACCCGAAATCAATGCCTGCGAAGCAATAACTGCCGCTAAAGTCGCCAATATAATTCCGGTTAATTTAAACCATTCAGGCATCATATTGAAAAATGCATTCCCCATGGCTTGCATATCAGGAGAACCTATAAAATGACCATTTAGATTATGTAATAACCAAGCACCTTGTCCCAAATAATTCAAAATCAAACATAATTTGACAAATCCCCAAGAGATCCGAATGTTTTCGCGACCGCAGTGTCCCATGTCTGAATACAGCGCCTCTGCCCCTGTTGTACATAAAAAAACAGCACCCAATAGCCAAAAACCATGTGGATAATTTGTCAGTAGTTTGAACGCATAATATGGATTGAAAGCCTTGAGTACAGCCCAATATTCGTGAATATTGGATCCACCAACAACTGCCAACATCAAGAACCAAAGCAACATTACAGGACCAAAAAACTTACCGATGGACGCTGTTCCAAACTGTTGTAGGAAGAAGAGCCCCGCCAATATGAATATAACAATCCACACGATCTCGGTAGTTGTTATTGTTGCCAGATCAAAATGTTTAAAATGAATTAATCGTAGACCTTCTATTGCGGAAGTAACCGTTACAGGTGGCGTAATAATACCATCCGCCAACAGTGAAGCTCCGCCAATCATAGCGACATATACCAGCCACTTTTTCTGCCTTCGCACCAATGCATACAAACTGAAAATACCACCTTCCCCGTTATTGTCTGCTTGAAGTGTAAGTATCACATACTTGACAGTTGTCTGTAAAGTTAAGGTCCAGATAACACATGAGATGGCTCCAATGATAAGAAACTCGTTGACAACATGGTCTCTGATTATGGCGTTCATCACATACAAAGGTGACGTACCGATATCACCATAAATGATACCCAATGCAACAATAAGCCCAGCGGCGGAGATTCCTTTAAGGTTACGTTTATGACTCACTTACAATAAAGATGAATGATAAAATATGGTTTGGTTACGCTATATAGCACTGCTATTTTCGGTAAATAAAACGCCGCAAATGTAAGTCAGTTTGGAATAGAAAAACCAAAAGGTCATTTTTTCTGCTTTATAGCAAAAAACGAATATTTAGCATCTTCTTATGTTTAACAAATGGATAATTACAATACATGTTGTGCATTTAGAGATTTTTTTCATTAGTTCGGTACTTAGATTGCTTCACTTCGTTCGCAATGACGTTTGACTGCTATCGCATTTCAACAAAAATGTCCGTCATTGCGAGGAAGAATAACGAAGCAATCTCTTATTTTCTCTCATTATTTTCCTAAATGCACAACAGGTAATTACAATATAAAATTATATTTGCGTTGATAATCATTACAAATATAAAAACACGAAGTGGTTTCTTTATTCAAAGCCAAGTCCGCAGCAGCAGTAGTCTGGATTACTTTACTCTGTATTTTCATCCATCTTCCGTTTATTTTTCAGGGACCTCAGATTGTTGTTTCTGGTAACGAGACGGTTTTAGATAGATTTTTGACATCTTGGTCCGGCATGTCTGGCGCGGTTTTGTTTTTGGTATATTTAATCTTGGTTTCATTACAAGCTAACCGTTTAAATGCTGCCACCAATAACCTTTTTCTTTTTCCAAAAGATAACGCACTGCCGGGAATGGTCTACGTTCTTTTCACTGCGCTTTTGCTCCAATGGAACAATATCAGCAGTCCGTTGATTATGAATACATTGTTTATTGAGATATTGGCAACTTTTAGGATACTTCATTCCGTGGAAAAACCGGAGAAACTGATCTTTAATCTTAGTATGTTGACAAGTGTGGGTGTCATTTTGTATCCACCATCTTTGGTATGGACACTTATTCTTTTGTTTGGGCTAATATCGTTGAGTAGTTTTAAGTTTAGGTTGATCATCGTTTGGATCATAGGATTGCTATTACCGTTTTATTTTTTGGCCGCCTACCTTTTTTTGTCTGACAACTATGTTCATGTTTTTCGTTTTATACCCAAACTTGAATTGCAAAATTTAAAGCTTACAGGCAATCCATTGTTGTATTTGGTTGCATGGGGTTTTGTCGGCATATCTGTTGTTTTTGGAATTTTGACTGGGCAACAAAACAGTGGCAAGCTCATGATTGCAGCCAGGAAAATTTGGGGATTGATGAGTTTTGCTTTTTTGTTGACGATTGGCAATGCATTTTTATTTCCCAAAGAATCCTTGCAGGTACTTTTGTTTGTGATGATTTGTGCTTCATTATTGGCATCCAATATCTTTTATTATGCAAGTTCCAAATGGGTCATAAACCTTTGGTTTTGGTTGATCGTTTTAGGAATTTATTATACCAATCTTCATTCCTTACAGATAATTCGATTTTAAGTAAATAGGTTTTCCTTTCCGTGTGTTTTGATTATATTTGCGCTTTCTTTCGAATAAAATAATTAAAGACAATGAAATTTGGAGTTGTGGTATTTCCAGGTTCTAACTGTGACAGAGACATGCAAGACGCATTGCAGAATGACTTGAACAAAGAAGTAGTAATGCTTTGGCACAAAGACAAAGATTTAAGTGGATTTACGACAGAGGATTGTATTGTTTTACCTGGTGGTTTTTCTTACGGTGATTATTTGAGATGTGGTGCTATTGCACGCTTTAGTCCGATGATGCAAAGTGTCATCGAATTCGCCAATAATGGAGGAAAAGTATTAGGTGTTTGTAACGGATTCCAAATCCTTTGCGAAAGTCATCTTCTTCCCGGAGCTTTATTGGCAAATGCCAACCAAAAATTTATCTGTCAAAATACATTCATTGGAAATCAAGAAAATCCTTCCCTAAAAATTCCTATTGCACATGGTGAAGGGCGTTATTTTGCCGATGCAAAAACTATTGAAGAACTAGAATCCAACAATCAAATCTTATTCAGATACACAGAAGAAAACGGCTCAGTTACCGAAAAAGGCAATCCAAATGGCTCCATTAACAATATTGCAGGCGTAAAAAACAAAAATGGCAATGTTTTTGGCATGATGCCACATCCAGAGCGTGCTACTTCAAGTATTTTGGGTAACACGGATGGCGTAAAAGTGTTTAAATACTTAGGTTTAATATAATCGATGTTTTAACATTGTTTATGCTCAACAATTAATAACTTTGTAAAAATTTAGAGATGAAAAGAATTTTATTCTTGATGGTTTTATCATTTTTGGCGGTTGGCGCATTTGCACAATCCGTTACTTGGAAAAATTCGGCTGTTAAAAAAGGCGCTGGGGTCTATGAAGTCACTTTTGTTGCAACAGTACCTTCTTCCTGGCACATTTATTCCCAAAATTTGGTTGGTGACGGTCCTGTTCCAACGAAGTTCAACTTTACCAAAAATCCTCTAGTAAGCTTAACGGGAAAAACATTGGAAAAAGGTAAACTTCAAAGTGTGCATGACAAAAATTTTGGCATGGATGTTAAATACTATGCTGGAACTGTTACTTTCACTCAATTAGTTAAAGTAAAAGGTAATGCAAGCACCAATCTAAGCGGTAACATCGAGTACATGATCTGTAATGACCATGAATGTTTGCCTCCGACAAAAGAATCATTTAGTGTCAAGTTATAATATACTTCCTGTAAAAGAAATTAAAAGGTTTGCTCTGAATATTGGAGCAAACCTTCTTCGTATTTAAGTATACCATTTTTCTATACTATTTATCGCTTTGTAAAAAAGATCAGATTGAAAAGAGTACTAATTGCCCTATTTTTTACTGTAGGATTGTTTTCTAACCTATTAGCGCAAAATCCGAAAATAGATTTTGCTGCTCAACGTATGTCAGACTCTACGGTGGAACTAACAGTTTCTATCAAAATACCAACTGGAGCCAAACTGTTTTCCATCCAGAGAAAAAGTGATGAAGATTTTGCATCCACATTGACATTGGATAGTTCCTTATTGCAGTATGTTCACAGTAAACCGACCGAAACTGGAAACTTACAAACTGGACAAGATTCTATTGTTCAAATGATGACACAATTTTACACAGATAGTGTTACCATACATCAGTTATTGTCTATCTCAAGCGATAAGGATATACGTGTAAAAGGCGCATTTGGATGGATGGCACAATTGGGAAACGATTATCCTACTGGTGATACTACTTTTTCAGTTGGTATAAAACCTATTGGAGGAACTGAAAAGGCAACTGATAAAAGTACAAATGCTAGTGTGATTGGCGATAATAACAGTAGTCCTTTAGGTATTTTTTGGGCTTGCTTTTTGGCGGGTTTAGTTATGGTTTTTACACCATGCGTGTTCCCTTTGATTCCTGTAACTGTCAGTTTTTTTCTTAAAAAAAGTGAGTCTAAGGCTCAAGGTATTCGTAACGCACTTTGGTACTCGATTTCTATTATACTGATCTATACAATACCGACATTTATCATAACAGCCATATTTGGTCAGGATGCTATGTACAAAATTGCCACGAGTGTGGTTGCCAACATTTTGTT
>QFOI01000071.1 GCA_003241175.1 Pseudopedobacter saltans | reverse complement strand
AAAAGTCTGTTCCCATTTTCCATCAGGAATATGGAGCGCATCGATGACCAACTTAGTGGTTTTACGGACTTGTGCTCGATAGCAAAAATCAGTTACAGGACATTCTCCTTCGCAGATGGTATTTTTGGGAAGCTCGGGATGAAATTCGTCATGACCTTTGTGAATATGACGTTCAGGAACTCCATGGTAACTGAACAAAATCTTATCATAGTCCTGCTCCAAATGAGGTCGAATACTTTCTACCAAGGCATGCACGTAGTCGGGATGATCGAAATAAGCAGGTACGTTTTTCAATTTAAATGAATAGCCCTGCTCTTTATACACTTTTTTCATGTATTCCACAGCCGTCTCGTAACTACTCATCGCATAGTGCGGATACAAAGGAAAGAGAATCACTTCTTCCAGATCAGGATTGTTTTTTAATAAGTTGTCATAGGCAAGTTTGGGATTAGGCTGACCGTAACGCATGGCTATTTCAACGTTTTCAGGAATATAATCTTGAACGGCAGACCTCAATTCTTTGGTAAAGGTAATCAAAGGAGAACCCTCTTTTGTCCAAATAGCACGATATGCTTCAGCAGATTTGGGTGCACGAAAGGGAGCAATAATTCCATTCACCAAGAAAAAACGTCCAATATACGGCAGATCCAATACACGCTCATCCATCAGAAATTCACGTAAATAACTTCTCACATCCGAAACCTTCGTGGAATCTGGAGAACCTAGGTTCATCAATATCAATCCTTTCTTTGCCATTGTATTCTTATCAATCTAGTCCACAAAGATACTACGCAATTGCCGAACGTAGGAATCGATTGCAGTTATGACCCGATTATGGCAATTGATAAGGTAAGAGCTCAATTAATTCAATCTAAAAGCTACATTGACAGATGCACTGACTTTTATTTTTTCAAAACTAATTTTTGGCTGATCAGATTTTTCTTTGTTGCTAACACTGCTTAGGCCCCTAATCATTAACCCTGCCACCGTTCCTTGCAATTGATTATTCAACATTGTTTCATTGTCCACAATATGGATTGCATCCAATATTTTTTGAGAAAGAGGCTTTGTCATGGCCTCAGCAGCTTTGCGAGCCATTACAACAGCTTTTGCACGGCAGGCGTTTTTGATATTTTCAATATCAGAATGATCTACACTTTGTATGGAAGTATTGGATATACCAAGATCTTCAAGTTGAATGAATACTTTACTGGCAGTCTCTGCATCTGTTACTTTTAGGATGTATTCTTTGGTTTTGACAATTTCTTTTTGCTTCAGGAAATAGGATTTGTAGTTGCTCAACATATCGCTTATGGTCAAGTCTTTTTCAATGTCGATGCCCACAGCTTTGAATGCTTCAGCCATTTTTATTTCTTGCTCTTCCACAGACAGTTTGTTTCTATTGTCTTTTTCAGATACAATGATTTTTATGTAAATAAGATTCGGTGTTACTAAGGAATCAGCAGAACCATTGACTTCAATATAAGGTAGATCAACAAAATTCTTGCTTTGGGAAAAAGCATTAAAGGATAAAAACAAAGCCGATACTGGCAGAAATATTTCTTTTTTCATAAACGTTTAGTAATGATTTTTATAAAAATACACAGAAAAAGGATTTTTATAGAATAAAAAAAAATCCGAAAACCAAAAGCTTTCGGATTTATGCATCATTATATTTTGATACCTATCTTAACATGAAATGCACACCAACATAAGCACTAAGCGAACCAAGATTATTGACTTTACTTAGGTTTCCGGCTTGGTCGGTGAAACGGCCGTCATAATTGACATAATTGTAATTAGCTCCTATCTGTAAACCGTTGGATGTAAGTTTGCCAAATGGTATGGAAAAACCAATACCACCTTGAGCCATAAATCGTCCTGTTGCTCGGCTAGCTACAGAATACATACCCAAATATTGATCAAAATCGATGACAGCCAACCCTGTTCCCAATTGCACATAAGGGCGAATGAAGGCATTGGTTCCTCCAAGTGGATAGAACTGTGCCTTTGCCAAAATCGGATACATATTGATCCTTGTATTCAACACACCATTTACATCAGAACCGTTCAATGCATAAGTGGCTCTGGGTGTTCTTTCTTCAAATCCTTGGTAGGCAAATCCCAAACCTGCCGCCCATTTGTCCGCAAAATGGTACATGACATCTCCACTGTAACCTTTCCAACTTGTTTTTCCAATGATATTGTCTTTAAATCCTCCCATCGGAAAACTTGGGCTATAATTCAGGTTGAGGATCATATCGCCTGTTTCTTGCGCTTGTACTTTTGTCTGAGTGGAAAAAAACAACACACCCAAACTTAGTATTGATAATTGCCAAAACTTTTTCATCATTATTCTTTTAAAATGTTCTTGGATTTAGGGACTATTTTTTGAGGTAAGTGGATTGGGCAAAAAGGCTAGCCACTTGTGAGTCCGCAATAGATGGATTGTCGTTGTTAGCAACTCCTGCGCCATTGATAGCACCCATCCATATCAATTTTATGTTTTTATTGGTGGTTGCATTTTTCAGATCGAGAAGATCAATCTCCATAGCAACATCCTGTATGACAAATGGCTGCACAAATCCTGGATAGCCATATCCATAACCTGGATAACCCCAATAAAATCCGGGATCCCAAAATCCACCGAAACCTCCCCAATAGCCACCATAGTTGTAATAACCTGTTGAATAACTGATAATCTTGTTAACAGTAACACCTAGATCGGCATTGGCTGTATCCATAGTCCGTGTGTATCCTGCAGCCGTTAGGTACTTAACAGTTGCTGCTATATAAGCAGAATCAACAGAATTGTAACTTTTCTTGGAAGCATTTCCATTGATAACTGCAACAGAGTCTGCAATATAAAATGTAGAATAGGAGGAGAAGTCTGCCGAGTCACTCTTTTGGGTAATATAAACCCTAGAGTCTTCGTAACTCATGTCGTTTAAAGGGTCTTTGGTACAGCTCGATATCGTAACTATTGTGGTGCTGACCAATATCAAGGCGATCACTATACGTTTCATAATACAAAAAATAATTTTAAGTTTCTTAATTCTGGAATCTCGTATAGACTAATATACGATCTGTATAGACAAAACGTTAGGGTAATCGTTTAACTTTTGATTTTTTAAGAATTCCTTAAAAATTATTTCCAGCTTTTGGCCGGTTTTTTAAACACTGACGGAAGGAACAATAGGTAGTAAAGACAATTCCAAAAATCAAATAGCAAAAAGTAGGACCACAAATCACTCTCATTGAGCTTTTCCATTGATTTTTTCCAAACGAATGCCAATAATAACCATCTCACTACAAGTAAAACCAATACGGCTTTCCAACCATAAAAGATGATAGACAACAACGCTAATGGATACACCAAAAAACATCCTGCCGAATACAAACCCAGCAAAAATTTAAACTTTGGTTTGTAGTATTTAGCGGTCGTGTAATGTCTGTTTTTCTGCTTTCGCCATTCCGTCCATGTCGTTTTGGGTTCGCTGATCGTATGGGCATCTTTATGTATGACAATAGCGGTATTGGTTTTGGTAGCAATTTTATTGATGAAAAGATCGTCATCTCCTCCTGGGATGTGATTGATGGAGGCGAAACCTTTGCTTTCCATGAAAATGTTTCTCTTGTACGAAAGGTTGCGTCCAACACCCATGTACGGAATTCCAGCCAAAGCATAGGAAAGATATTGCAACGCCGTATGGAATGTTTCGAATCGGATTAATTTGTTCAAAAAACCTTTCTTTTTCTGATAGGCGCCATAGCCCAATACGATATCAATCCCTTTTTTATATCCCTCTTGCATTTTTTGAATCCAGTATTCGCTGGCCGGCATACAATCAGCGTCACTCAATAGCAAAACATCATACTTAGCAGTACGAATTCCCATGGACAGTGGAAATTTTTTACCGGGAATTAGTTTCCCTTCCTGTGTAAGCGGAAGAACTCTTAATTGTTTGAAAGTTTTTTGAAATTCTTCCAATAAGTATTTGGTATCATCAACCGAATTGTCATTAACTAATACGACTTCATGGGTAGTCTGGTATTTTTGTAAAAGAATTCCTGGCAAAGACTTGACAAGGTTACCCGCTTCGTCACGCGCGCACACGACAACAGATACTGGATATTCCTGCGACTCCAATACTTCTTTTTCTTTGTAGAATGCCAGTCTAACGAAAAAGAAAAGATAATAAAACAGCTGCAATAAAACGATGAAAACAAAAAACCAGAAAAACAAATTTCCAAGGAAGTGTGTCATGGAACAAATTTAGATCAAATCTATTGTAATCCTTTCTCCTTTTTGTATGCCGCAAATGACTTTCTTATATAGTCTATCAACTCCAAATCCTGTATACCTTGCAAAAACTCAAACGTTGGTCGCTTGACTTTCATGTAATCCTCCAAAGTATGTTCCGAAACCTTTTCCCCTAAATATTTACTGACAAAAGTTGGGTTGAACCGATTGGTAATATAACCCTCTTCCTCTTCCCTTATCAGGTTATCCTTTAGCATTTGGTTTTTCTTCTTCTTAGAGCCGTTTAAAGTCTCGTATAGTTTACCGACATTCAAAGATGTAGGAGTCCAATCCTCGCCAAATTTCATTTTAGGTTTGGTATACCCAAAAGCTTTTCCATATTCTTTTCTCCTGTCCAATGAGTCTTGACTATAATTGCGGTTTTTAACCGTTACGTTGTTGTAAGATGTGTCTACAGGAAGCAAAGCCGAATTGAATCTTGATTTGGCACCTTCCATGACGCGATGTCGGATCTGGTATAACGGAACATAAAAATTTTGAGGGTTAATTGTATCCATTAGAAACGATAAGGTTCTTTTTCCTTGATAGTAAAAAAACAACGTGTCTTTTGGTTGGTACTGGATTTTGAAAAGACCACTTTCATTAGAAAAAGAGGTCGATCCTGAAGAGGTCTCCAACATGATATTGCCCACAGGCTCGTCTTCTGACATTCCAGAAGTAATTTTCCCCATCAATATGCTTTGTGCACCCACTCCAGTCGAAAACAAAAGAGAAACCAGTATTATGCAAAAAAAATAAAATCCTTTCAATGTATCTTGTGTTAGTTACGATGTAAAATCATTCAAAATAATGCCAATTTAACTAATTGTTTCCCCTATTTTTTGTTAATAACAGGATTTAAAGCCGGACTTTTGTCGGCGTGCAAGCTATTTTGGTATAATTCAAATGTTTTTCGGATATACATGACCATGGCTATATTTTCCATACCTATTGCATCTTCATAAGTAGGGCGATACTTTTTCATGTAATTGTCCAGCGTAGAATCGTCAATCGGCTTCCCAATACTTTTCACGACAATAGTCCTGTTAAAACGTGTATCGACATATCCTTCTCGCTCTTCGTAAAGAAGATCGTTTTTCATTTTCTTCATACGCTTCTTCTTCTTGAAACTTAACAAGTCATAAATCGTTTGCACAGGAGAAAATGGGTTGATCGGCGGATTTTTGTAATTGAAAATCTTGTCATACTCCATTCTGTTTTCCAAAGAATCTTTATGGTAGTTGCGGGCAGTCACAGTTACATTTCCAAGATTGACATTGGAATCCGCCTCTGCAACAGGGGCGCCATATTTCTTGGCTACAGCGATATCATATTCTATCGTTTGGATGGCGATGGCATAACCGTCCCAGTTTTTAATCGAGTCAGTGTGATAGGGAATACTTTTTGCCAATTTATTGACATAGTAATAAATCGTGTCGTGAGGAAGAACATATAAGGAAAAATAGCCTCTCTCATCTGTAAAGTTAGTTGCCTTGCTTTTTTGGGATTCCACGATAATACCAGCCGTGGATCGATTGCTCATAGCCGCAAATACCTGCCCTATCAACAATCGCCCCTGCTGTGCCTCAACTTTTTGAACCAAAAAGCCAAAACCCATTGAAAAAACCAGAATTACTATTATGTATTTGAAACTTTTTTGCAAGATATCTTATTAAAACGCGTGCTGTTTAGATGCTCAAAGTTAAGTATTCACGACTAAATTAAGCTAATGCTTTATAGATTAACAGTTTGCAATATCTTTGCCCGATGGCTTCATTAACATTTGAATTAAAAGGAACTGACAATAAGTCCAAAGCGCGTGCGGGCATCATTACAACAGATCATGGTCAAATAGAAACACCCATTTTCATGCCTGTCGGTACGGTCGGAAGTGTAAAGGGCGTGAGTCAACAGCAATTAAAAAACAATGTACAAGCCCAGATTATATTGGGCAATACTTATCATCTATACCTTCGTCCCGGCACGGAAGTTCTTGAAGCCGCTGGTGGCCTTCATAAATTCAATGGCTGGGATCGTCCCATATTGACGGACAGTGGTGGCTATCAGGTTTTTTCGCTTGCAGGTACACGCAAAATCAAGGAAGAAGGTGTCACTTTTCAATCGCATATTGATGGAAGCCGGCATCTGTTTTCTCCCGAAAAAGTAATGGATATTCAACGTAGTATTGGTGCTGATATCATTATGGCTTTCGATGAATGTACGCCTTTTGGTAGTGATTACAACTATACCCGAAAAAGTATGGAAATGACACACCGTTGGCTAGATCGTTGCATCAAACGACTAGACGAAACCCAACCCATCTATGGTCATACACAAAACTTGTTTCCTATCGTGCAAGGAAGCGTTTTCCCTGATTTGAGAAAAATATCCTGCGAATACATTGCATCCAAGAACGCAGTTGGTAACGCCATTGGGGGATTGAGTGTAGGCGAACCAGAAGATAAAATGTATGAATTTACGGGTCTTTGTTGTGAGATATTGCCTCTGGACAAACCGCGTTACCTCATGGGAGTCGGTACGCCGTGGAACATATTGGAAGGTATAGCGCTCGGCGTTGACATGTTCGACTGTGTGATGCCTACGCGCAATGGTCGCAACGGTATGCTGTTTACCTCAGAGGGCGTTATCAATATTAAAAACAAGAAATGGGAAAAAGACTTTTCACCTATTGATGCAGGATTTGAAAGTGAAGTGAGTAACTTTTACACAAAAGCATATCTGCGTCACCTCTTCCATGCACAGGAACTATTGGGATTGGAAATAGCAAGCATACACAACCTTTCTTTTTACTTATGGCTGGTTAAAGAAGCTCGAAAACATATATTGGAAGGAGATTTTGAAAGTTGGAAATCTCAAATGGTTGTCAAATTGAGACAACGTCTATAATGAATGGATTTGGCACATTGGAAGAGTTTGGAAGAGTTTTGCAAAACTGCGTCAATGAGAACGATTAGGGTAATTTTATCGAAACACTTTTCATTCAAAACTTCAAAGCAAATCCTAAAATCAGAGACGAAACATTTGCATATTTACCAATTTTTGGTAATTTCGAACAAAGTTTGATTATATGAAGAATACATCAATATCACTTGGCAATTATTTTGACCAATTTGTCAGCAGCCAAGTTTCTATCGGACGATATAAAAACGTAAGTGAAGTAGTTCGTGCAGGACTCAGACTTCTAGAAACCGAAGAAGGTAAAGCGATCGCTTTGAAAAATGCGATTCAAGAAGGATTGAATAGTCCAAGAATTGAGAATTTTGACTTTGACGAGAATCTAAAACGACTAAAACTAGAGAAAAAGAAAAATGGCTAAAGTTGTTTTAAGACAAACAGCCATTGACGATCTAAATGCAATTTGGGATTACACTTTCAAAGAGTGGTCTGAAAGTCAAGCGGATAAATACTATGCAATATTAAAATTTGATTGTTTGCAAATAGGAGAGAATCCTAAAACCGGGAAATCATATATTGGAATAAGGAAGAGTCTATTCGGATTTCGGTCAGGCAGACACATAATTTTTTATCAACAAATTTCAGAAGAAGAAATTGAAGTTATTAGAATTCTACACGAACGAATGGATTTGAAAAATAGGATAAATGAATAAAAACTGCCACCAACACGTCATTGGTTAATTTGGCAACATCAAGCGATTTTGCTTGCAATTATGGTGAATTGAATTTTTATACTTTCTTTTCCGCTCCTGCGCCAAGCCATAGAACGTTAGCGGCAATTTTCTCAGACCATAATCTACCCTATCACAAAAATGCAACACACGGAGAAATATCAAATCCATCAAGCCGCTT
The DNA here is from genome assembly GCA_003241175.1 of Pseudopedobacter saltans. GTDB lineage: Bacteria > Bacteroidota > Bacteroidia > Chitinophagales > Chitinophagaceae > Rhizosphaericola. The sequence continues at coordinate 3,574 of QFOI01000071.1, read as the reverse complement.
TAGAATCTGATTATGAGTCTGCTTTAAAACTAATCAATTTAAAAGTAGACTTAAATAAGTTAGATAGCGATGGGCATACGGCTTTACATTGGGCGGTGTTTAGAGGTGATGTCAACTTTGTGAAAATACTTCTTGAAGCAGGAGCTAATCCAAATGTTATCTCTGCTGACGGAGTAACTCCAAAATGGAGAGCAAAAGATTTTGGTTTGACTGAGATTGACAAGATATTAGAGGGTTACGGTGGTAAAATCCTAACGAACGAAGCCTTTGATAGAACTTCATTTACAGTTTTTAATAACGCAATAGGGCAACATCTTCCAAAAGAAGATATTGCCAAGAATGAATTCAAACTCAGTGTTGAAAAGAAAAAATGGTGGAAATCTTGGTGAGGTTATTATTGACAACTAGAAAAACTGCTACCAACAGAGCAGTTTGGCAAAATGTGGGATGAAGTACCGCCAATACTTTTCCCGTTATGCGATATTGCATTCCAACAAATCGTATAAAAACTTGTCTTTTACGTAATAAATATTTAATTTTACACGTAATTAAAAGGCAATAAATATGAATACAAAGCTGACATTAAACTTGAACAAAAACATAATCGAAAATGCGAAAGATTATGCCAAGAACCGCAAAGTAAGTTTATCTCAACTTATTGAAAATTATCTGAACTCTTTGACCAAACGAGAAGATAAAGATATTAAAGTAAGTCCTCTTGTTGAGAGCTTGACAGGTGTAATTCCAAATGAAGACAACGAATACAGAAATGAATACTATGACTATTTAAACCAAAAATATTCGTAGTTATGGACAAACTTTTTGTGGATACAAACATCGTAATTGACCTCTTACAAAAAAGAGAAGATTTTTTTGAAGAAGCCCAAGAGTTATTTACTTTGGCCGACAAGAAAAAAGTAAAATTATCCATTTCGTCGTTAACTATTGCTAATACTCATTTTTTGCTTTCCAAACATTATAACTCTAATGATGCGAGAAAAATACTCTCTAAATTCAAAGTTTTAGTAGAAGTCCTGCCTTTGGATAACAAAATAATTGATTTAGCTCTGACGTCAGACTTAAAGGATTTCGAAGATGCAATTCAGTTTTTCACAGCTATTGAACACAATACAGACATAATAATTACGAGAAATAAAAAAGATTTCAAAAAACAGAACCTTCCGATTTTAACGGCGAAAGAATATTTAAATCGAAAATAAGAGCCACATAGCCTAATATAGTATTGCCAAAAACGGGGGCTGAAAAACATCAACTTCGAGAACAAAGTGAAGCAATCCTTATGCAAAATTGATGACAAAAAAGCGAAATGCTTAACGCATTACAATCAATCCTTTTCTCTTCTTTTTTTCTCCCGGAGCGTAAACAAGTACAAACTTTCCACCTTGGCACGAGCCCAAGGCGTTTTGCGTAAAAATTTTAAAGAGGAGTTAATGCTAGGATCATGTGTAAAACATCTGATATTGATCTGTTCGCCCAAGCCTTCAAAGCCCTGGTAAAATTCCACCAATTCCTCTAAAATGTCTACCAGTCTTTTACCATGTAAAGGATCTTTAGATTGTTGTTCCATATTTGTAAAAATAGCGATTTACACAATGTTGCCTTTTATTTTACGTTAAAACAGTAGTTTATTTTACCCATCTTATCTCTTACAACATGCTTTTGGAAGTAACCACTACGAACTACAACCTCTATGGAACAATATGTATTGTTGCAGGTATTGCCTTTTCCTTAATTGTTGGAAGGCGAAAATTTTATCGACGCAATAGTGCTGGCATGGAGGAATACAAAAATTACTCAAGTGCTGTTGCCAATGGATGCCTCAACAAAATGATGAGACTTATCGGCGTTTTTTTGATCTTTTTGGGTATCATGTTTCGGTTCATGGGCTGCATGCGACCAATTGTCAAACAGAATTCCGTCAACCAAACACAAGAAAAACATCAATCCAGACAATAACTTAGCCTTTTAGCAGTTATTATTTCGATCGAATTTTTGTTTATGAAAAAAATCTTTACCCTCTTTTCATTGCTGACCTTTTCCATTGCTGCTTTTTCCCAAAATTACCCCAAAAGTGATTGGGTACTAGGAATGGATGGTCAATATGGATTTGTCTGGGTACATACAGCGAAAGTAGAAAGTGTGCGGGGATCAAGACCTACTTCACTTGTTTTTTCCCTAACCAAACAGAATGAAGACGAAAGCACTTACCAGCGATGGCATTTTTTTGCAAGACAAGGATTGCAGTTTTCTTACACGGATTTCAAAAAGGAAGTATTGGGAAAAGCATATATACTAGCTTATAAACTCCAACCAATCGTGCCGTTGACGGAGTCTTTGAACGTTACATTTACGGGAAATATTGGCGCCGCTTACCTTACAAATCCTTACAATGCCAACACAAATCCCAATAATCAAAGCTACAGCGACAAACTGAATGCGTATCTCAGGGTTGCAGCAGGATTGGAATACAATATTGGAAACAATTTCGCTCTAAACTTTACAGCGGACTACAATCATATCTCCAATGGTGGATTTAAACAACCTAATCGAGGAATCAACTATCCAACCGCTTCGCTTGGTGTGATTTATCATACGAGAGACAATAAATTGCCGCAATACGATTACGAAAAAGACGAATCTTGGCGAGACGACACCAAAGTAAAATTTGATTTTTCGATTTTTGCGTCTCCTAAAGACGGATACGCCAAAATTTCCCCAGACCAGATGTACAATTCTGATGCGTGGAAGCAGCAACGTAAACCACTCATTGGTGGCAATATCCAAGCATCCAAAAGAGTAAGCGGCATCAACGCATTAAATGCTGGCGTGGAAGTGTATCACGATGGAGCCTTAGCGAGTATCAAAAACAACCGTGGCGTACCTTCTTCCAATATGTTTGCAGGCATATTGGTCGGTAACGAATTTATCATCAACAGATTTCTATTTAGCCAACAACTAGGTTGGTATGTCTACAAAAAAACGTCTTATCTCGACACCACATACTATAATCAAAGTGGAAGAACCTCTCCGTACAAAACACCGTTTTACCAACGTTACGGTTTGCAATACCGTATTTTGGATAACTGGTATATTGGTGTAAATCTTTTGGCTCATGGTAAGACTGCAGACTTTTTTGATGGCAGGATAACTTATCGATTGGGAAATTAATTTTCAGTAAAAGATTCTTTGAGGAATTTTTAAAATTGGTTTATTTTCGGATATAAACTAATCACTAAAATCAACCCTCATGAAAAAAATCTTTAAATGGATTGGAATCCTTATCCTTTTGCTTATTGCTATTGTCCTAATTGGCGGACTGCTAGTATCCAAACATTACAGTTTTGAAAAGAAAATCGCCATCAACGCTCCTCAAGACAGCGTATGGCAACACATCAATACTTTACACGGAATGCTCGAGTGGATGCCTTGGTCCAAATTGGACCCCAATATAAAAGTAACATTTGCAGGCACTGACGGCACGCCTGGCGCTAACTATTCCTGGAAGGGAAACGACAAAGTTGGTGAAGGCCAGATGAAAATCATTTCCCTATCT
>QFOI01000578.1 GCA_003241175.1 Pseudopedobacter saltans | reverse complement strand
CTCCAGTACAGTACATCACCAGATTTTTATCTTCTTTATGATCCTGCAATTGCTCATTAATAATCGGTAAACTTTCACGGAAATTCTCAACATCAGGTGTAATGGCGCCTTCAAAATGACCAACTTCACTTTCGTAATGATTTCTGAAATCTACTACAATTGTATTTGAATCCGCCAACATATCATTGAATTGCTGAGCTTTCAAGTGAATTCCTTTATTGGTCACATCAAAAGTTTCGTCATTCAAACCGTCCGCAACAATTTTATTTCTAACTTTAATCGTTAACTTCAAAAAAGAGTGATTATCCTGCTCAACAGCCACATTCAGGCGGATGCCCTTCATAAAGTCGTAAACCTCCAGCGTATCACGAAAAGCTTCGAAATTCTCCGCAGGAACGCTCATCTGAGCGTTAATACCTTCAGTCGCTACATAAATACGACCCAACGCGTCAAGAGCGTTCCAGGCTATAAATAAGTCGTCACGAAATTTTTTGGGATCTTCAATTTTGGCGTACGCATAGAAAGACAATGTAAGGCGCTCTTGTCCGGCCTCATCGATAAGTTGAGCTCTTTCTTCTGCGCTTAAGGTGTTATACAGTTGCATGCTATAAACGTTTTAAGTGAGAAAAATAATGGTGCAAAGATACAAATATTAGTTGATAGTTTCCAGTTGATGGTTGTCAGTTTTTGGGCGTGTCCCTTTCCAAGGCTAAGTCCAAAGCTTGGGTCGGGCTATCCGTTACAATCTTTTCTGTTTTGTAAACAGAAAAGGATTTCCTCTACTATCCCTCACGCATTTACAACTCGATGTTAAAAAACCCTTTCAGAAATCAAAGATTAGACGATAGTCAATTTGAAACTCTGAAAGGGTTAGGCTACAACTCAACATATTAGACAAAAAATAAATATATTTACAACTCTAAAATTTGAAAAATGAAACCGCAAGGTTCGTGAATTCCTTAAATAAAAATAAAAAGATAATGAACAAAAAAATCCTTGTTTCTGTTGTTATGATGACAGCAGTTTTCTCACAAAGTATTAATGCACAAGAAATTACATTAGATAAAATCTATTCCGGATACTATCGTGGAAAAGGCATTGCAGGAATTGCTTCCCTTAACGATGGTGAAAACTACGCCACTATAGAAAAAGACGGAATCGCAAAATATAGCTATAAAACATTCCAGAAAGTTGGAAATATTGTAGATGGAAGTTTCGAATCTTACATTTTCTCTGCAGACGAATCCAAAATTCTTCTTCAGAAAGAAAGTGAACCGATTTACAGACATTCATTCTTGGGAAAATTTGATGTTAAGGATTTGAAATCAAATACAGTAATGCCACTTAATAATGGAAACTGGATTCAGGAACCGAAGTTTTCTCCGGACGGAAGCAAAGTGGCTTTTATCGTTGACAACAACTTGTTTTATCAAGATTTGACTTCCGGAAAAATAACGCAGATTACTACCGACGGAAAGAAAAATTCTATAATTAATGGACTTGGAGACTGGGTTTATGAGGAAGAATTTTCACACGCAGATTATTACCAATGGAACAAAGCAGGCGATGCGATTGTTTTTGTAAGATTCGATGAGTCAAAAGTTCCAGAAATTTATATTCCAATCTACGGGAAATCGCTTTATCCAACGGAGATGCGATACAAATATCCAAAAGCTGGAGAAACTAATTCAACAGTTACTGCTAATCTTTATCAATTAAATTCAGCAAAAACAACAGCTCTGAATCTTGGAAGTTTTGAAGACCATTACATTCCACAACTTTGGCAAACGAACGATGCGAATGAAATTGTCATTGCAACCAGCAACAGACATCACAGTAAAGTAGATTTGATAAAAGTGGATACAAAATCCGGGAACTTAACCAAATTATTTTCA
>QFOI01000577.1 GCA_003241175.1 Pseudopedobacter saltans | reverse complement strand
ATGCGTTACTTATTTCCGTGATGATAGAAGCTTATGGAGCAACCAATAATGAACACTATGCCAATACAATACGTCAAACTATAAGTTTTCTTATTAACGAAATGATGCACCCAGACGGAGCTTTTTATAGTGCCATTGACGCAGATAGTGAAGGTGTGGAGGGAAAATTTTACACTTGGTCACGGAAGGATATTGAGTCTATATTGGGAAAAGATGCGGATATTTTCTGTAAGGCATACGATATATGGGAAGATGGTAACTGGGAAAAAACAAACATTATCTGGATTCCAACTAAACTAGAAAAAATCGCTTTGGAAAACAACTATCCATTGGACGAACTTAAAGATGTATTGGAAAGAAGTCGAGCCAAACTATTGGAAGTTCGAAATAAGCGCATTCGTCCCATGACAGACGACAAAATATTATTGGGGTGGAATGCACTGACTATAAAAGCCCTTTCTCAAGCAGGAATGTTGCTGAAAGAGAAATCGTACATACATATTGCAGAAAGAGCCATCGCCTTTTTGGAAAAAAATATGCTATCCAAAGAAGGAATCTGGATGCATAGTTGGAAAAACAATCAATCAAAAATACCGGCTTTTTTGGATGATTATGGCGCTTTAATCAGTGCATACATTACGCTCCAAGAAGCAACAGGAGAACTAGTCTATCTGCGAAAAGCCATCCAATATACCGAATATGTCATTCAACATTTTTCGTCATTGAGTACTTTATTTTTTTACACATCCAAAGAGCAAGAAGATATCGTCTTACGGAAAAAAGATATCTATGATGGAGCAATACCGTCGGGAAATTCTTTAATGGCTAACAATCTTTTTTACCTATCTGTTATGGCCAATAAACCAGAATGGGCAGAGATGGCAAAAGGCATGTTATTGTCTGTTGGAGGCGGTATGGTCCACTACCCTATTTCTTTTGGTAATTGGGATATATTGTTACAACAGATGGTGCATGGATTTAAAGAAATTGCTATTGTCGGAAGCAACTATAAACTAGAATTGGAAAACGTCAACAGTATCTACTTACCAGACAAATTGACTATATCAGCAGAAGCGGATTTCGAACTCCCATTATTGCAAAACCGTTATCAACACAATAAAACGCTCATATACCTCTGTAAGGATTACAGTTGTCAACAACCTGTGGAGTCTATAGAAGAACTGCAGAACTTACTCTAAACAAAAGCGTTCATATTACAATCAATATGGACGCTTTCAACTATACAACTACTAGATTATTGAGCATCTGTCTTTTTCATCATTTTAAAGGCAAAAAAACCAAGTAACAAAATCAATACAATCATAACCACCCAAAGCCAAACTTTATTAAGAGAAGTCGTTGGTCCACTTTGTGATTTGTTAGCAGATAGTTTTAATTCTTCTCCAAGCGAAAGCGTTGCAATATTTTCGGGAAGTTCATTTTTGAAATGGTCAATGTCATATTGAGGCATTCCAATAGACGTATTGCCATAACACATGACGAATTGTGCTGTACTATCAACGAAATAACCAACCAATTTATAAGGATATCCTGCAACTGTCAAAGAATCAATACCCAATGGTCGATTATCCATATTATCTACTGTTATAAGTAATTTCTGAGCTATCGTATTTTGAGCATAAAGTGCGTTATCTGATTTTGAATTTAGCGCACCAGAAGACAGAGGACTATATTCGTAACGCCAACCTTTTTCCGTCCTGAAACTATCCAAGACGTAATCAACACTAACTGTTCTGAAATAGTCAAAATCTTTTTTCACAAATAGTTTTACCATGCTAACGGGTAACTGAAATGGCAATACTACTTCTATTTTCGTTTGTTTTTTTCCTTTATCGTTTTGAACTACATACTTTACATTGCTATAGTTTTGGAGCGT
>QFOI01000070.1 GCA_003241175.1 Pseudopedobacter saltans | reverse complement strand
CCACTTTGCTTGTGTCCGTATTGGAATAAACTTTGTTTTTCTTTTCCATCTTATCCTTTTTTCTTTTTAGAAAAATTGTTTCCTATCAATTATGCCTACCATTTGTATGTTTTCATGACTTTAGTTTTCACGTCAAAAACGTTGAGATATGTATCGTCTTTTTTAGGGTTTTTTCCTGGTAAAGTTGATAGTATAGCTACTTTGTCATTGTCCAGCCAATGCACTTCCAGTACTTGTCCTGACGCACCAAGCTCTCTTAAAGGTATCTTTTCTCCTGTGGCTATGTTTATTGCGGAAATATTCGTTTCCGGATCACCAGCAACCAGCGTACCGTGATCGTCTATCATATTATCCGAACCAAGATCCAATACATTCTGTCCATCCGGCGAAACTTTAACAACAGAAGCATATTTCTTCAAAAAAGCCTGATCGATTTTTACTTTTCCTGCATCTTGACTTGCTGTTATCGTATCAATGTCCAAAAGATGTGCATCGTTCCATGACTCTTTTTTAATGGATAGCTTATCCAATGCTTTGGAAACACTGTCATTTCTGAAAATAGTAGCGCTATCGTCTTGTTTTAAAGTTTGCATGGAAAAAGTGTCGGGCGTTTCCACTTGTGCGGATGTGTCATTACTGACACCACCTTGCTTCCCATTATTGCATTTACATCCGATCACCAATACCAATCCAATTGCCAATATACCCAGTACTACACTTTTCTTTCTTAACATGTCGCTATTTTTATTTCTTGATTTTCTTACTTAAAAAGATCTCTGCCATCATACATCTCGCGCTACCTCCTCCGACTGTCTCAATCACGCCAATATCCATCGGCATCAATTTACTGGACTCTTGTATGATTGACTTTTGTATTTCAGAAAGACATCGCAAGGCTGCTTTACTCAAAATAGTAAACAACTGTCCAAGGTTGTTTTTTACTTGTAACATATTGCCTGCATATTGATGCATTTGCTCCAAAGATATAACAACTATTTTCCTTTCATTCATTGCCAGACATTCAAGCACTTCTTCTTTTTCGTTTTTGTCATGAATGGTATCCAAACATATCACTGCATAATCAATGCCAATATGCATCATCACATTGGTATGGTAAATCAACAATCCTTGCTCATCTTCCGCCGTGAATATGATCGGTTTATAACCAAGCTGCTTGGCAAATTTCTCCACCAACATCTCATTTGTCCTTGGGGAAAGGCAAGCAAAAAGTTGCTTGTTGAGGTGATCAAACACGACACTTCCCGTTCCTTCGAGAATGCCATTTTCCTTTTCGAAATCAGACCAGTCTTCTACTTTGGCAATGTTAAAGTCTGTTTGTAGCATGGCTATTATGTCGGGACGCCTCTCTAATCGACGGTTGGGTGCAAACATCGGAAAAAGATAAAAAGATCCATCATGCAAGGTGCAAAACCAGTTATTGGGAAAAACGGCATCTGGCTTTATTGGATTTTCCGTGTCTTCCACAACAATAATCTCAATACCAATATCACGTAATTGTTGTACAAAAAGGTCAAACTCCAGAACAGCTTTTGCCTGAATCTCATCATGGGAAAGGGATACCTGGCCTTGAAATACATTGTTTTCCGCGGTTTCTGTATTGAAGCCAAAATGCGCTGGACGAACCATCAATATATGGGAAGTAACTTGTTCCATTTTACTACTTTAAAGAATCTCTCAATAATGGGAAGCTCATACAATGGGAACCACCACGTGCTCGCGAAAGTTCACCGGATTGCAATACAATCAACGACTTGGACATATCATCCGGCCGTAATCCCTCTTTTTCAAAAGCATGGAAAAGATCCTTGGGTTTCCAAATATCAAAGCCATTTTCCTTGAAAGTACGAAGCGTTTCTTCATTGCGATCATAACCAACGACCACACCTTCTTTTAGTGCTAGCAGATTACAGCTATCTGTCCATTGTTCTCGTTCATCATAGGGAAACCGTCCACCACCACTGTACAAAATCTTTATCGACTCGGCTGGAATACCGAAATCTTCCGTGCTGATGTTGCGTAGCAAAGATTCAAGCCCTGTAATCCTATTGGAAACATCTTGTCTATAGTTAAAACCTGCTTGATAAGGTTGGTCTAACGGTTTGTAAAATCTTAAAATCTCTATTTTGAACTTGGATTCTTTCCCTTCTGGATTGTCCAAAAGATCGTGGTAAGAAAATCTATCCGCATATTGCATACTTTGATAGGCTTCCGAAAATTGTCCAAAAAGCACCCAGGTTCCCTTGTCTATTTGGGTAAATACCGTATCGATATGCATCATGGCACGATGCTTAGGAATACGTATCACGGATATTTTTTCTATTTCGGATTCTTTTTGTTGAAAAACCGCATGGATGATTTCATTGACACCCGCAGCGGTGGTACGTTCGCTACATCCGATAAGTAAATGGCCTGGCGCAATCATCATCACATCTCCACCTTCTACACTCACTTTATTTTTTTTCTGTTCTTTTTCGCTTAGTAGAAAAAAATTACCTGGTTCACCTACCTCCAGTAATCGTTCCGGATGGCTTCTAAACAAACCATATTGAGCTATGAAACGCATCAATAAAGATTCTCTTTCTCTTGCAGGTGTCGCCGCATTACTCAGCAATATCTGTGTATTGATAGCAATCCCAATATCTCTGGTAAATATAAAATTGGGCAATGGCTGAAACAAAAAATCGTCATACCCCTCTTTTGTTTTGAAGATACCGGAAATCAAAACTTTGGCCAATTCAGTCGATTGTTCAATACTTTCCAGTTTTCTTTCAGTTTTCCATCCACAACCCTCCCAAGCACATACCGCTGAAATGATTCTTGTTCGCACCTTGTCTTCCTCCAATATCTGAGACAGTAAAAATTGGGAATCCATGACCTTTTCGCTTTTGAAATAGGCTGGATTGTCGGGCTTGTAGCAATCATATTGACCATTAACGGGAGTTTTCTTTTCACATTCATTGATGTAATTGATTTTATCCCTGTCCAAAAAATACAATAACAATTTTACATATTCATTGTAGGCCAAGCGCATCTGGCTCAGCTGAACGGTGTCGTCATACAGCCAATCTTTGAATTTGGCAGGAATAACTTTTCCTATACCACCATCCGGGCTATGGATCAATAATCGCCTAAGTCTACCAATCTCCGAATTTACTTGAATATCTATCTTTTGCATATATGCTTTTTGCGATACCTACGAATATAGGACAATAGGTAAAAGATAAAAAAAGAGAAGTGTTTAGAGTATATTAATTTTTCTGAAAAGTCAATGTTTGGCAGGCTGACATAAACAAAACGCACTGGAAAATTTTTCCAGTGCGTCCTATTTTCTATTTTTTCCAAAAAAAAACTAAAACTTATAATTCAACGTCGTCATGAATTGTCTTGGAGGAATTGGATTGATACTATAGTTTTCGTGTACATAGTAGTTATACGTGTTTGTTATATTGGATATTTTAGCCAACAAAGAAACTTTTTTGTAGGTATATCCCGCAGAAATATCCAAAGTAATAAATCCTTTAACTTCAAACAGTCTGTCATTGATTGTCAGGTTACTGTTTGTTCCTGCATATTGACTATTCCAGCCCGCATTACGATTACCGATATAATAAGCGCCGACACCAAATTTCAAACCTTTGACATTGCCTGTTTGAATTGTGTAAAAAGTAGTTGCATTGGCAGTATGTGCTGGACTATTGACCAATCTCTCACCTTCGACATAACTACCAACTTTTCCCGACGTTTTTGTGTATCGCATATTGTTGTAACTATATCCCGCCATAATATCCAAACCGCTAATCGGTTTAGCTTGTAGATCCACTTCGATACCGTCACTGGTTGTTTGGCCAGTTAGTTCTCTTAGAGTGGTTGTACCAATAACAGCAGTTCCATCTTTAAAAGTTTGGATGGGTTGAGTCAAGTTGTTGTTTACAATTCTGTAAAGCGTAAGATTGGCCGTCAACAACCCATTAAACAAAATATTTTTTACACCTAATTCATATTGGTCAATAATAGAAGGTTTCAAAGTAGCACTATCTACATCGAGACCGGAATTAGGAGAAAAAGAATTGGCATAACTAGCGTAAACAGATGTATTGTTCGTTGGCTGATACACCAAGCCGAAACGAGGGGAGAATGCCTTATCGATCTGCAATGTAGCACCTGTAGCAACATTACCGTTTGTCAAATTGGTCGTTTTAGTTCTGTCTGCCTGTTGGAAAGACCAACGAACGCCTGCCAAAAATTTAAATTTTTCCGATAAAGTGATAAGATCCTGGACATAACCACCAAATCTAGTTACTGGATTCAAAGCTTTGGAAATCCAGTTATATTCTGGCATATCAGTTCTTACAGTGTATAAAGATGGATCAAAAATATTAATGGAATCATAGATCGTGTTTGCTTTTAGATCTGAAGATATAGTTGCGCTCCTGTCATTTTCATAATCTGCACCAAACAATAATTTGTGGTCGATTTTTCCCGTTTTAAAATTGCCATTTACATAAATCTGTCCAGTATAATAATCCTGTTCATTTTTACTCTTGCCCAATGGTCTTTTAAATTTGCCCGTACCGTCTATTTGAACACGCTCTGTGGAAAAATAGTCTCTTGAATAGCTTTGATAACCACCCAAAACATTTAACTGCCAGTTTTTGCTCAATTCATGGTTCAACTCAAAAGATGCAGTTGTTTGTTTTGTTTTTGCGAACTGCCACGGAGTTCCGAAAAATGTAGAACGTTTTACATCTGGAACAATTTTGCCTCCATAGACATTAGCTTGTGTGCTCATTGTCCCAATGCCAAAGTCAGGAGTGAAATCATGCCATAGATAATCTCCTTGCACCAATAGTTTTGTTTTGCTTCCCAATTTGAAAAGGAAAGAAGGATTCAAATAAAAACGTTTAGAATGAACCTCATCCCTATAACTGTTCATTTTTTCATAAGTTCCATTGACACGATAGGCGATACTTTGACTAATAGGGCCGTAAATATCTATTGTAGGTTTGTAGAGTCCATAACTGCCTGCTCGCATACCAATATCACCACCAAATACGAATTTTGGTTTTTTGGTAACCATGTTGATAATACCACCTGGCGCCACATTTCCATATAGCAGGGCCGCACTTCCTTTTAACACCTCCACACTTTCAATGGAACTCATTTCGGGCATTGCACCGCTATTAACCCTAAATCCATTTTTGAATGTATTGGTACTACCTAGATTATATCCCCTCGCAAAAAAAGATTCTTGCGTACTACCACGAGTTGTCCCAAGATAGACACCGTTGACATTTCTCATGACATCACTCAACCTTTGAGCTTGCTGGTCCACTATGACGTCTTCTCCTATTACCATAGTTGCCTGTGGCATGTCCATCACTGGAATTCCCGCTTTAGCAATAGAAAGAGGGGCTCTTTTGTTGCTGTGCGCACCTTGAATGATAACAGAATCCAATTGCGCATAGGATTCGTTTATCTGAATATTAAGTTCTTCATCAGAAGCGGGAGGTACCGTTATTGACTTTGAGATGGATTCTATGCCCATTGCTTTGATAATCAATGTGTATGTTCCATTTTTTACATTAAATTCGTAATCTCCGTTTTCGTTGGTTTCTGCGAATTTATGTTCTCCGTCGCCTGTAAGATGAATTCTTACATTGGGCGCAGGTTTTCCGTCTTTGGTGGTAATATGTCCTTTTATTTTTTGCTTAGTGCTTTGAGCAGACGTTTTTGCAAAGGTTACAACAGCTAGAAGCAATACTATTGAACTACGCAATAGTAAACATGCTTTATGGTATCTCATTGGGATTTGTTAGATTTGATATTTATTTTTTGCCTTGCAAAGGACGTGTGTGTATGCGTGACAACGTTTACGAGATTGGGAAAAAGACCTTACGCAAAAAATATTCCCGATTTCGTAAACAACGAATAGGAATATTCCTTTTATTGTCGCTTTACAAGCAACCTAAATTGTGAACAAACAATACTAGAAAATTAAGTTTGCCTTGTTTTTTACTTGTGTTAAGGAGATCTCACTTACCATCTGGACACAGTTAACGGATTTTATATTGGAAAGTAGGCTTTTCCATTCTTCTTCCTTAAGACTATCTGCGCCTTTCACTAAGCAAATGAAATCTATGTTTTTCAGTTCAGGTAAAAGCGATTCACCTTCGAAATAGTTGTGGTAGCAATAATAAACAATGGACGAGTTCTTTACGCCATGCTGGTACACCTGAAAATAGTATTTTTTACTTTTTTTCATTAGGGAAATCTCGTTTTCGGGATTGCAACGAAAATTCAATCCCAACGCATTATTAACCTCCCAGATGAATTTGTAATTTTTGAAATTGGACACCACCCCAAACATTCGTACGCCATCATAAAAGTCATCCGTAAGGTCATCCGTATTCAATACTAGTTTCATAGTGGTGCAAAATTCCTTAATATTTTGCAAAAACCCATGCCAAAAATGCAAAAACCACCACTTGATCACTTCAAAACACAAACTCTTCCGCATTTCGTAAAGCCATTTAGACCATAGACCTTAAATTTGTTGTTTGACAATTGAAATGAAATCGGAAAAGGATAACGGAAACGTACAGATAGCATTAGTAGGAAACCCAAATGGCGGAAAGACATCCTTGTTTAACGCACTTACTGGATTAAGGCAGCAGGTTGGCAACTTTCCTGGGGTTACCGTAGACAAAAAAACGGGAGACACCTTACTGGATAGTAACATACAGGCGACGATGATCGACCTACCAGGAACCTACAGTCTTTATCCACGTCGTGAAGATGAGTGGGTGGCATATCGTGTATTGATGCGGCAAGACAAGTCCGTGAATCCTTCCATCATTCTTTTGGTAGTAGACGCTAGTAACCTTAAGCGAAATCTGCTGTTTTGTTCGCAATTGATTGATTTGAAATATCCTGTTGTCATTGCGCTGACCATGATGGATATTGCAGCCAAAAAGGGTATTCAGATCGATATTCCGGGCATGGAAAGGGATCTTGGCGTCCCTGTAGTGAGTGTCAATCCAAGAAAAGATAAAGGAATAGATGCCTTGAAACGTTTATTAGCTCGTGTCGCCTCACAAAAGCAGTCGCAAGCTATTAAGGATTTCATTCCGATAAAAGAATTGGCACCTTCTTCAATTACTTCATTACAAAAACTAATTCCTGGCACAAGTGATTATGCCTCCTTGCATTATCTTATCAACCACGAGGAATTTCCCTTAAGTGAAACTTTGCAAGAAGAAATAGAAAATGCAGAGCAAACAACTAATTTCAATCCGACCAAAACGCAGGCAGAAGAAGTCCTTCAACGCTATCGGCAGATCAATACTATTATCCAAAAAAATGTGATTCTTCCCGATCCTTTGCAAAAGAAGCTTTTCACGGAAAAATTGGACAATCTCTTGCTGCATCGGGTGTGGGGCTATGTGATTATGCTGGCTGTTTTGTTCGTCTTGTTTCAAAGTGTTTTTTGGATAGCACAATATCCGATGGATGGCATTGATTGGCTTTTTTCGACCTTCACTGGTTGGCTAGGCGGAAAATTGCCTGAAGCATGGTGGAGTGATCTTTTGGTTAACGGATTATTGGCGGGATTGGGTGGCATTGTCGTTTTTATTCCGCAGATCATGATTCTATTTGGCTTGATTACATTATTGGAAGATACGGGTTATATGGCGCGTATCAGTTTCCTTAGTGACAAACTCATGCGAAAAGTGGGACTTAACGGCAAGAGTGTTATGCCCATGATTAGCGGTTTTGCTTGTGCTGTTCCTGCAATCATGAGCACACGCAATATCGAAAACAAAAAAGAAAGACTTATTACCATATTGGTGACGCCATTTATGAGTTGTAGTGCTCGTCTTCCTATTTATATTGTGCTTATTGGTCTTATGGCTCCCGAAGACCGCAATTTTGAAAAAGGAATGATCATGATGTCCATGTACTTGCTTGGTATTGTCATTTCCTTATTGGTGGCATTTGTACTCAAGTTTTGGATAAAGATCAAAGAGAAAAGTTTTTTCATCATGGAATTGCCACTTTACCGTGGTCCTCGTTGGAAAAACGTAGGTATAACGATGGTTGAAAAAGCCAAAATTTTCGTGACAGATGCTGGTCGTATCATCATTATCATCAGCTTAGTGTTGTGGTTTTTAAGTTCTTATGGACCTTCCAAGAAAATGAATCTGGTAGAAACAAAGTACGAACAGGCGCTAGCTGCAATTCCATCAAGTGACACTGCGGCGCTCGAAGAATTGAATCTTCAAAAAGGAACGGACAAACTCGAAAGTTCCTATGCGGGTATATTGGGACATGCCATAGAACCTGCCATTCGACCATTGGGATTTGACTGGAAAATAGGTATTGCTTTAATAACATCTTTCGCGGCGCGTGAAGTTTTTGTGGGTACCATGGCAACTTTGTATAGTGTCGAAAGCGACAATGATACCACATTGAAACAAAAAATGGCTTCTGCTAAAAGAATAGATGGATCGCCCGTCTACACAACAGCAACAGCTATCTCGCTTATGGTTTTTTATGTATTGGCCATGCAATGTATGAGTACATTGGCCATTGTCAAGCGAGAAACTAAAAGTTGGAAATGGCCTGTAATTCAGTTCTGTTACATGACAGGATTGGCTTATTTGTTTAGTTTTATCGCCTATTCGATTTTCAGCTAATTTTGATACCAGATTGCTTCGCTTTGCTCGCAATGATGTTCAACTTTTAGCATCATTGGAAGAAGAATGAGTTAGCAATATTGGTGGCTCCTAACGGTCGTAAGAATGTATTTTGGAAAAAACGTCATTGCGAGGAGGAACGACGAAGCAATCTCCATACAAAATCCGTTATGTATTTGTTTGCTTATTCTGGCAAATATGTTCCAAGTTTTTGAAATCCTCTCCCACACTCCTTTGAGTTAACTATTTTCAGGAAAAATTCTAAACATTAAGCCTTATGTAAAAATGGCTTGATTATTGAATTCCAATGTCTATTGCCATAACAAACCAAAGCAACCTTGTATTCTTTTAATTAAAATAAAAACCATGAAAACAACAAAACTGGCCCTAACGGCATTTTTATTTGCTGCCATTTCTTTCTGCACGCTTACTAGTTGCAATTCCGACAAGAAAGGAAAATCCGGAGAAAATTCTTCCACTGAATCAGCCAAAAACGACGATGAGCTCAAATCATTTATGTTAGGAGGTATTTATTTCGAAAATGGTTACGGAGGCAAATCCTCAACCGAAAGCGCAGGAAGCCAATCTGGCACAAGCCCCGAAGATTTGATTAAAGGATATAGGGAAATTTTTATTTTTCCTTACAAGCCAGCAGAAGGTGCCTGCGCAAAGACTATGTTGAGTCAGTATTGGGATGTCAACAGCAAAGACAGTTTAATGAGCGTATTGGACAAATTGAAAACACACAAAATGGAAAGTAGCCACACCAAATCTTGGGATTATGCACGTCTGGTCAACAACGCTTGCATGGGCTATGCAGCAGGATACTTAACCAAAGAAGAGGCTACAAAGATTATTGGTGACGTTCTTCCGCTGGCGAAAGCAGATTACAAAACATGGGATGAATACTTTGCCGATTTTGCCAAAGGTCGTAACCAATGGAATGCAGAGGAAACCGCCGACAAAAAAGCATTTGACGAATTATCGACCAGCATCACCAAAGGAGACAAAAGTATTTACACTGTTTTGCCACTCAATTAGGCAAAACCTCACCAAAGATTAATATCAAAAAGATATTTTCAAAATGTAAACCAATATAAATGAATCCTAAAGACATTTTTTTGAAAGAGAATATTTATTTTGGGGAAGCTGTTTTAGCAGGTGTTTCTTGTAGCGTTGGCTACATCAAAAAGTTCAAATGGAGTTGGTTGGCTACTCAACTCAACATATTTGTTTTCATTGGCAAGACAGAACTTCCAGTAACAAGGGATTTGATTGACGGCTTTTCGACAGCATGCTTCAACTATGCAAAAGCCAATAACAAAGGCTGGCCAAGAGGTATTCAGTCCGCAGTTGGGTCAATTGCCATCTTACAGGCTAACAGCGTGCACGATGATGCTAAAATATATGGAACTGGCTTCATGCGAAAGCACTGGAGCGCATTTGAAATTCCGGTTATATTGGATATGCAAACAAAAAGTAGCTACCGTTTCCTTGGCAAACCATTGTGGGGAGCCATCTATTTTCCTTTCTTCGAAAAGACAATTATAGATTTGACAAATCAGTTGTAAAAAAGTTTTTCTTATTTTTTCTAAAGCGCTTTGACTACCATCAAGGCGCTTTGACATTTTAACCATCCGAAAAAATAAAGTACTTTTCAATTCCAAAAGCAACAAACAATGCCCATTACAAAAGCCATCGTCAACGGAAAAATCATCGCAGAGGAAGACGCTTCTCTCGGCATCAACGACTTGTCCATAACAAGAGGATATGGCATTTTTGATTTTTTCAAGACATTGCAAAACACACCGATTTTCTGGGAAGACAATCTGGATAGGTTTTTCCGATCAGCCAAGCTCATGGATCTTCCAGTAGAATATTCGAAAGACGAACTTAAAGTATTGATTGTGAAACTCATGTCCGAAAACAAAATTCCCGATTCGGGCATTAAATTGCTTTTAACTGGAGGATATAGCACGGATGATTACAGTATTTCCAAGCCTAACCTAATCATCACACAAAGGCCATTGAAACGCGATTTATCTGCCGAAAGGCGAGGCATTAAGTTGATTACGTATGACTTTCATCGGGCTTTGGCAACTGCTAAGACTACGGACTATATCATGGGAATTAGAGCTTTGCAAAAAGCTAAAGAAGCCAATGCGCAGGATGTAGTGTACACTTCCAATGGTCTTGTATCCGAATGTCCAAGGTCCAATATATTTTTCGTCACAAAAGAGGGTAAAATCATTACACCTAGCAATGATGTACTTTTGGGTATTACCAAAATGCATGTAATAGAATTGGCAAAAAGTAGATTTGAGGCAGAAGAGAGAGATGTTACAGTGGAAGAATTGAACAATGCAGCCGAGGCTTTCATTACCAGTACAACGAAAAACATAACACCGGTTTTGTCGATTAACGAAACCGTTTATGGCAAAACGCCTGGCCCTATCACCAAAAAATTACAAACGCAATACGAAAGACTTATCTACGGTTAAGCTATTACAACAATTGAATTTCAAAAAATGCCCACAATAACTCAAAATCGACTCAAATCTATCATTGGAGGATCTATTGGCAATCTGGTAGAATGGTACGATTGGTACACTTATTCCGCATTTGCTTTGTACTTTTCTGCTTCTTTTTTTCCGTCCGAAAACCAAACCGTTCAGCTTTTGGATTCGGCAGCAGTGTTTGCAGGAGGTTTTTTGATGCGACCAATTGGAGGATGGTTGTTTGGTAGTATTGCCGATCGATTAGGGAGGAAAAAATCAATGGCTTTATCTGTTTTTTTGATGGCTATTGGTTCTCTGATGATTGCGTTTTGTCCCAACTATGAAAAAATAGGAATTGTGGCGCCTATCGTTTTGATATTGGCAAGGCTCATACAAGGCATAAGTGTCGGTGGCGAATATGGAACGTCCGCTACTTACCTGAGCGAAATGGCGACGTCGGACAGAAGAGGATTTTTCGCGAGTTTCCAATATGTGACATTG
>QFOI01000069.1:11750-12428 GCA_003241175.1 Pseudopedobacter saltans | reverse complement strand
AATGATTTTCTAAAATCATAATTTATGCCTTGTTTTTCCAAACCCAAATAAGTAAACAAGATACTGGTTTTGGTAATCCTGTCAGTTTCGATATCTTTTTTCAAAGTTCCAACCGCATTGCTATAAGCATTTGGATTAAGCGGCATCGTATTGATCAATTCATTCATTGCGTGGATCGCATCATCGTGTTTGTCTGCTTGCGAACCGACATATCCAACAAATCCGAAACTTCCATCTTTCTTGTCAGGTGACGTTACAAATGCGCTTGTCGAATAAGCTAAAGCTTTCGCTTCCCTTATGGTTTGGAATACGACAGACCCCATTCCTCCACCGAAATAACTATTGAACAAATTGACTTTTGCAAATTTGGATGTATCAAAATTTTCCAGTTTTCTATACCAATATATTTCGGATTGTACCATATCGTAGTTGGTAAAGAAAACGCGGTTTTCGGTTTGTTCTATTTTGTCAAATTTTATTGGAGTAGGAGTTGTCGCCCAAGTGGAAGGAATACTGTGTAAACCGTTCAACTTAGCCGTAAGCTGTGCCATTGGCTGCGGTCCATAATACAAAATCTTGTGTTTGTACGATGGCAACGAATGCAGAATGTCAACCAATTGTTTTGCGGTCAAACTATTGATTTCACTTTCGGACATTACATTGTTGAAAGGTTTTTTT
>QFOI01000069.1:0-11735 GCA_003241175.1 Pseudopedobacter saltans | reverse complement strand
TTTTTGCGCCATAAGTCGCATACGAACGAAGACCGGAAATGATCGCAGCCTTACTCAATTTAGAATCGGTGCGCGACTTCATCAATCTATTTTTCAAACTAGACAACGCTGCCGTATCTTCTTTGCAATGCAACAACAAATCTTCAAACAAACTTACCGCAGCAGAATAGTTTTCATCCAAACCACTTACGGACAATGCCATACTTTGCGAACCTGCACTAGCACTAAAACTAGCCGCTTGATTGTAAAACGCTTTGCTAATATCCGCAGAGCTATATTTATCCGTTCCCAAATAATGTAGATATTCCAAAGCCAACGGCAACAATTTGTTACTGTAAGAACCGAAATCATAATAATAGTATAGTTGAAACAAACTGTTTTCTTTGTTTGGAACACTCAAAACTTCAGCTGACTTTACATTACCTTTTTGAATGGCTGTAGAAAAATCAATCCATTTAGGCTGAATCGCCGGAAGTTTGGCATTGGCAATTGCTGCAACGAAAGGAGATTGTTTGCCTGCATTGGTCTCAACAGGCGAGATAATAGGTTTGTCGACTTTTGCAATAGTCTTGTCTTCACCTTCTCTTTTGTAAATAACTACATAGTTGTTATCTTGAAAAAGGCGGTTGGCATAGTCAATGATTTCTTTTGCGGAAATTTTAGACATATCATCGATTTCAGATATAACAAATGGCCAATTATCACCTTTACTATTGATAAAGTTTTTCATCAACATATTGACACGTGCATCATTGTTATCCAAACCTGACAACATCGCAAGCTTGTTGTTGACAACAATGGCCTTAATAAGTGTCGTATCGAAATTTCCCTTTCTCAGCAAGTCGATTTGTTGCAATAGTAAGTCTTTGGCTTCTTCCAGACTTTGACCTTGTATTGGACTAGCCGAAAGTGTGAAAACACCATAGTCTTTATATTGCTCTGGACCAGCACTGGCGCCTGCAACTTTCTGTGCTTTGTTAAGATTTAAATCAAATAAACCCGCTTTCCCATTATTCAAAATTTCCCCTATCAGATCAGCCATCATCGCATCGTAAGATTCAGACTTGCCCATACGATAGGCAACAGAGACAGATTCTGCACTTGGTCCGTACACGTTTTTAACGATAGGTCCAACGATTGGTTTTTCTATAGGATCATTATAGTCGGAAACAGGTTTTGCCTGCATATATCCGAAATACTTGTCAATCAATTTGACGGCATCATCCATATTGAAATCACCAGAAAGTACGATGGCCATATTGTTAGGCACATAGTATTTTTCATAATAGTTTCTAATAGCAATTAGAGAAGGATTTTTCAAATGATCCACCGTTCCGATGGTCGTTTGCTGTCCATAGTTAGACGTCGGAAACATAGTCGCCATAAGTGTTTCATTGACTTTCCAACCGTCATTATCCAAACCTCTGTTTTTTTCCTCATACACAGCTTCCAACTCGGTATGGAACAATCTGAATTGTGGATTCCTAAAACGTTCTGCCTGAACAAATATCAATCTATCAAGTGCATTGGACGGAATATTTTCTTCATACACGGTTTCTTCGTACCAGGTATGTGCATTGGTACCTTGAGAGCCAAGACTAGACATTAATTTGTCATATTCGTTGGCAATCGCATAATGAGAAGCGATACCGGATATACTGTCGATTTCGTGGTATTTTACTTTTCTGGCTACAGAATCCACAACTGAAATTTTGTTATAGTCTGCGTAAAGATTTGTGATTTTATCCAAATAAGGTTTTTCTTTCGCCCAATCCAAAGACCCAAATTTGTCGGTTCCCTTAAACAACAAATGCTCTAGGTAATGCGCCAGTCCTGTATGATCGGACGGATCATTGTTACTACCTGTACGGACAGGAATATTCATCGCTATTCTTGGCTCTTTGTCGTTATGGGACAATATGACTTTCAACCCATTTTTCAAAGTGTAAAAACGTGCCTTCAAAGGATCGTTTGTTACATACTTATAGTGGTAGCCATTTGATACGCCTTCTTTCCACTCATATTTTTGCTGTGCCCTTGTTGAGGATGCCAACAGCAATAGTAATCCTGCCGATAAAAATTTATAATTCATAATTGTTAAAAAAATTGCACAATTGAAGCAGCTAATCTTAATAAATGCTACTCATTTTCCTACAAAAAAACAACAACCACTACCGTTATTTCATCCTAACAAGCAGCAATTGTTGTATTAAAAATCACAGTTAATTAAAAATCTTGGCCAAGGCTTTTTCAAGCTTTTCGCCTCTTAGGTTGCGGCCAATAATAATGCCGTTAGGATCAATTAAAATCTGGGATGGAATACCCGTGATGCCATAATAATCTAATATTGGACTCTTTCTATTTTCACGATCCAAAACTTGTGTCCAAGGTAAACTATCCATAGCGATAGCTTTTTTCCAACTCTCTTTGTTATCGTCAATAGATACACTCAATACATCAAATCCTTTGTCTTTGAATTTGTTGTAAGCGGCTAAGACATTAGGATTTTCTGCGCGACAAGGATGACACCAACTAGCCCAAAAATCAATCAACATATACTTGCCTTTGAACGATTGAATAGAAACGGGATTGCCTGAAGGATCATTTCGTGTAAAGTCCATAATCTTCACACCGTTAGCACTTCTTTTCCCCATTACCATTTGCTTCTCGATGCGTTTTCTTAATTCGGAATTTCTCAATCTTGGGGATAATTTGGACAACATCAATTCACAATTTTCATAGTCATTTTGACGATCAGCAACGATAGCCAAACTATGATAACTATTAGGATGAGAAGTTACAAATTGAAAATCATATGCTTCTAGTGCATTGCTTAACTTGGAAAAATATTTGTCTGACATTTGTTTCATCTGAATAGAGTCCAAATTGTTAAACGAATTTGCATATACTTTATCCAAACTATCCATTATTTTCTTATGACCTTGCTGAAATTGTGCATAATCATTCTGAGTAGGGGTACCCTTAATTGTTACGTCAATTGAAGAATCCAATATCGCACCGGTAATAGTTTGCGTACCAGGTTCTACCCAAGCAAGTTTCCCCGTATGTCCAAACCAAAAACGTCTCGTTTCGGGCGTTTTTTTAACAGTAAGAACGCCGGTAAAAGAACCATCTTTTTTAACTTTTATAGAATCCCTAACTATACCATTGTCATTATATACATCAATGTATAAATAGCCCTTTAGGTTTTTTACATTTCCTTTTACAATCATTTTTTGGGAATAGGACACAATCGACACCCCCAAAAATAAAATCATCAAACACTTTTTCATCGATTCTTCTTTTTAATTATTGTTCATTTTGTTGTAACTGTGAATTAATCAAAATCTCAGCAAGCGGAATACGTAGCACGACTCTTGGGTCAGTTGCTTTCATTTCAGTGATATCCGGAATGCCAGAAATCGGCGCGGAACTATAGTTGCGTGTCATAGTAAGCCCATCTCTGAAATAATCAAAACCTGTTTGCCCTTCAAAAGCGAATTCAAGACGTCTTTGGTCAAAAATAGCTTCGCTCAATGCTGCGCCGCTCAAAGTAACACTTCCCAATCCTGCACGGTTCCTTACTACATTGAGATCTTCTAAAGCATCAGAGAAGTTACCCAATTTAAAATTAGCTTCTGCCCTATTTAAATACATCTCCACTAAACGTAAATGTCTTATTGGGGATCTCGAATATCTTGAAGACGCAGCGGTACCAGAGACTTCATATTTTATAGTTGCTAAAGTGTCATCATCAAAACTACTATATCTGAATACTGCTTTTTTCAATAGTTGTAATCTTAGATCTCCAGGTTCCGATTTTAGTAGTTCCAATAAATCTGGAGATGGTGGATAAAGACCAGCATAGGTGTTTGGAACAGGAGAAAAAATACTTCTTAAGAGAGAGGATGTAGTTGACTGCGTATTTACCGCAAATATATCTTCCGTCGCCGCAGGATCTGTATTTTGATTTTTATAATAGTTCACATAATCTTCACCTTCGGCTAATTGATACTTGCCGCTTTCAATGATAGTTGTTGTATATTTCACTACAGAATCATTGTAGTTTTTAATAGGAACATCAAATGTTCCACCCATATACAAAAACACCCTTGAAAGCAACGCCTTAGCACCATCAACACTAGCATAACTACTCCCTCTATCATTTGTAAACAATGGAATAGATACTTCAAGATCTTTAATAATCTGCTGGTATGTTTCTTCTACCGTGTTGCGTCCACGTTTTCCGTTATCATCGGACTCCAAAACTAGTATTGCACCGAGATTTTTGGTCGGATCTTGCGCATAAGGACGTCCGTAAGCGCGCACCAAATTAAAATAAGAAAATGCGCGTGCAAAATAAGCTTCTGCAACAGCTTGCTTTACAATATCACTATTTGGAAAATCATTTTGGTGACTCAATATGAGATTGGCATGTTGAATCACTTTATAATTAGAAGTCCAGATATCCATTGTCAAATGACGATACGTAAATACGTCCGAATTATCTGTCAAACTAGCCTCAACTCGCCTTAAATTGTTACTAGAGGCTTCTCCAATCATTATCAAATTGTCTCCCCAAGCGGATGGCGCCATAGAATATATACCTTCCACTGCTCTCTGAAATCCTTCTTCTGTACTAAAAAGAGCTTCTTCTTCCGTCACATTATGAGGTCTGAGTTTATCTAGTTGCTTGTTACAAGCGGAAAGGCTTAAAAGGATGGCAAATGTTGCTGCTGATATTTTTATATGGAATAATTTCATTTTACTATATTTTTTTAAAATCCTAAATTAAGGCCAAACACCATGCGCATAGGACTATTGACAGACTCATAGTCGCGCCAGTTGCTTTTCTTTTTAATAACCAATACATTATCAATATTTCCAAATACAGAAAGACTTTTCAATCCATATTTCGACAAGAATAACGCAGGAATATTATAGCTAAGTCTCGCGTTTCTCCATCTCAAATAACTTCCTTTTTGATCGAAAAGAGAATTACTTGGCGAGTTGAATAACCAATTACCCATATTGCCATCATATATATTGGGCATATTTGCTTTAGTATCACCAGGACCGCTCCATACATACCAAGAAGAAGGAATTCGATAAGAATTGGTACCGCTAGAGAACGCCTGACTAGGATCTATGCTTGTGTACATGTCATAGTTGCTTACAATCTGTCCCACTTCGAAATACCATTCCATACTAAGTGTCAAATTTTTGTAAGTCCAAGCACTTTGTATCCCTCCATAATATTTAGGTGTTTTATTTCCTACTTTTACCATATTAAGTGTATCCGTGTAACTAACTGTAGTCAATCCATCGGTGATAGAACCATCCCCCAATCTAAATAAAGGAGCTCCATTATCAGGATTGACACCAACGTAAGGTATACCAAACTCATCACCAATAGATTGGCCAGGTTTTAGATAAAAAGTTCTAACGTCTGGAGAGACTTTTGTGATTTTGTTACTATTACTCGAAATATTGGCAGATAAATTCCATTGGAAATCTTTTTGTTGAATGATATCACCATTCAAACTCACTTCAATCCCTTTGTTAATCACTTCACCAATATTCATATTTTGTGTGTAACCGCCTTGTGTAGCAGGCAGTGTAACTGTCTGAACAAGGTCTTTGCTTTTTCTGCGATATAGATCAATCGTACCATTCAAACGATTCCACAAAGTAAAATCCACACCTACTGAGTTATTATACGTTGTTTCCCATTTAATGTTATTATTAGCCAATTGTGAGATGATAGAGCCACTACGAGGAACATTATTATAACTACGGTTATTGTTGTAATAAGTTTTATTTAAATAACTACCACCCAAATCTCTACCTGATGTACCGTAAGCATATCTTAGTTTTAAGAAAGTGACTGTTTTACTTAAAGACTGCATAAATGCTTCTTTATGCATCAACCACCCACCACTCAAAGAATAGAAAGTACCATATCTATTGTTTTTACCAAAACTAGGAGATGCATCTGTTCTAATATTTGCTGTAAATACATATATCTGTTTGTATTGATAGCTACCTTCGCCAAATGCAGAGAACATCGCAGATTCACTCTGACTGCCACTAGGAGAATAAGGCAAGCCATCCAAATACACGCCAGAATTGCCTATATTCGTTGCGGCTCCAGCATTGCGCTCATCTGGCAGTAGTGTATAGTAACTAATATTAGTAGCTTCACTATTCACACGACTATATTCTTGTCCTGCCAAAAAATGTACTATGTGGTCTCCAAATGTTTGATGATAATTCACCGTATTGGATGTAATCCACATCGTTCTATCTTGGAAAGAAAGATCCAAAGTACCACCAGCATCTACATCAGGATACCAACTCGCCAATTGAAATATAGTTGAAGTTGAACCTAATTTTCCAGATTGAGAACGAGGATCATAATAGGAATTCTCTCTAGTTAATGTATGGTTGACAGTATTGGAACTTTGTAGCGTAAGGTATTTTGTTGGCGTATAGCGTATAACAGCCGTTCCAACATAGTTTTCAGTAGTGTATTTATAAGTATTGTCAAAAGATTTGTTTTCGTACAATACATTTGGAACATCAGAACCATAAACATATCCGAAACTACCTGCGCGATAAGGTAAAGTCGTCCTCCAATTACCTTTATCGTCTTTTGGATTAATAAAAGGTAAATAATCAGCTGAAGTCAAATCTCCATTTTGGGAAATATTACGAGCAATCAAAGCCGACGTCTGCAAACTTACTGTCAATCTTGGCGAAATATTGAAATCTGCATTAATTTTTGCTGTTTTGCGATCGTTCTTGGAACCTAAATCATTTCCTTTTTCCCTATACCAACCAACACTACCATACAAAGAAGCATTCTGACTTCCTGTACTGAAAGAAAGTGTTGTTTCATTGAAAAAACCTGTTTTATGCAAGGCTTTATCCCAATTGAAATCGGTAGCTGCTTCCTCATCGGAATACATTTTACTAGCATCCAAAAAATCTTTTACAGTTGGATAATCTTCTTCATAGTCTGCTTTATTAGCATCGTAATAGTTTGTGAGATATTTAGATACATGAGTAATCCACTGATTTGTATTCATATACTTCATTCGTCGAGGCAAGGTCAATGCACCTATGCGATCTGTAACATTAACAGTAAGTCCTTTCTTACCCTTTTTAGTAGTAACAACTATTACCCCTAAAGCTGCACGAGAACCATATATAGCTGTGGACGCAGCGTCTTTCAATACGCTTATAGTCTGTATATCCGCAGGATTAATCAATGTATTCAAATCCACGTTACCCATGATATTTCCATCCAATATAATCAACGGTGTCGTCGGTCCGATCTGTCCTGCAGTCATGTTTGTCATACCACGAATTGTCATATTCTGCAAACCTGGAACTTTGCCTTTTAATAATTCATATATATCAAGCGTGCTAGTAACACCTCCCGTTAATTGATTGGCATTTAACTGAACAATAGAACCAGTTACTTCTGAAGGTTTTTTGTTCATATAACCTGTTACAACAAGACTTTCCAAATGTTGAACATTTTCCATCATAGTTACATTGACGACCGTCTTGTTGCCTGGATTGATTTCGATATCATGGTAACCAAGATAAGAATAAGAAAGTATCGCATGTGGTGGCACATGGATGGAGTATTCTCCATTTCGATTACTCATCACGCCTTTGTTCGTACCCTTTACTATAACTGATACGTCTGACAATGCGTTACCCATTGAGTCTGTCACTATACCAGAAATCATATCACCTTTGCCATCTGAAATAAATGTGGATGTCCCTTCAGGATTTTTTCCTGTGTAAAGAATAATATTCTGTCCTGTAACGATATAAGATAATTCTGTCTTAGCCAAGATAAGGTTGAGTATAGTTTGGATGCTTCTTTTATCTCCATTCAAACTAATACTATCATAATCCTCCACTTCTTCAGGATTGTAAGAAATCCTAAAGCCGGATTTTCCTTCCAAAAGATGTAATACGTCGCTTAATTTCTTATTAGAAACTTCCAATCGAATCTTGTTGTTAATGTCCTGTGCTTGCAATTTTTCTACATTCGATAGTAATACAAATATAAAAATGGACAGAACCGAAAATGTTTTTCGGAACCATTTTTTATTTGACCTCTTAGTTCGAAAAAAATCAAAGTAGTTTTCTTTTTTCATTTAGATTTAGTGATTTATTCTCATTTAATTTATAACATGCAGATCCCATTTACTATAATTCAGAAATTATAGTATCAAAATTTTGAACTAATTTTTTAATTATTTTTTGCTTATTGTTATAGTATCATTTGATTGTACATAGTTCGATCGAGAGATTGTACATAACACTTTTAAAATGTCTTCTATCGAGTCTTCGTAAGAAAATGTAGCCACTATAGGCGTACGTTTTACAATGTCAGATTGTATGATAAAATGCTTATTATATCTTGTAGACAAAGTCAATAAAATATCTTCTATATCTGTTCCTGAGAATTTTAAATCTTTATTAGCCCAATTTGTAACTAAAGGAGTTGCATCAATTTTTGCTGTATTGCCAGAATCTTTTACATTGTCGTATGTTAAGATTTCATCTTTATGTAAAAGCGCTAAGTTTTTTTCACCTTTTTGAACTTTAACCAAACCTCTAGTAACCATCACACTGGCTGCCTTGTCTTTTTTCCAATATTTAATCTCAAATGCAGTACCCAATACAGTTGTAGTTAAATCTCCAGAATGTATGATAAAAGGCTTTTTGTCATTATGCACTACGTCAAAATAAACATCACCTTCTATGCGTACAATTCTATTCTCTTTATTAAAGTCACTTTCGTACCAGATTTTACTTCCAGGTTTCATCACCACTTTAGTTCCATCCAATAGTGTTTTTTGTAACACAGATTGTGTGATGTTTTTGGGGTTGATTGTATTTGATGTAATGGATGACGCAATTTTATCATTATTCGTTTCCATTATTTCAGAAGTACGGTGCATCGTTTTA
Source organism: Pseudopedobacter saltans (assembly GCA_003241175.1). Lineage (GTDB taxonomy): Bacteria > Bacteroidota > Bacteroidia > Chitinophagales > Chitinophagaceae > Rhizosphaericola. The sequence goes on along the minus strand of QFOI01000069.1, from coordinate 2,738 downwards.
TAAACAAATACACAAACTAATAAAGATGCCGCTACAGAAACACTATAAAGTATGCGTTTAACAGGAGCATTTGACTTTTTTTTGAACGCCTTCTGTTTGGCGTTGTGGATAAGTGAAAAATATTTTTCATCAGAAAGCTGACCGATTTTCTCATCAACGCTTCCTGCGCCCATAGCCATCAACTCCTCCTCAGAAAGCGATTCGATAATCGTTTCTAATTCGGTCATTTCACGCTGAGTTATGGAATTTTCGCCGAGTTTTGTAGTTAATTCTCTGTATCGTTCTACGTTCATTTTCACTTTTCTGTAATATAATGACGTAAAAACGAACAAAAGGTCTAGTCTAGAAAAAAATATTTTTTTTGATATTGGAAATTGCTTGCATGACTTGGTTTTTCACGGTAGAAATAGAAACATTGAGTTTTTGCGCAATTTCCTTTTGAGGCATGTCTTCTTCTTTGAACATTTGGTATGCCATTTTTTGCTTTTGAGGCAGTCCGGAGATTGCCAGACATACTTGTTCTTGTAGTTCTTTTCCTTTTAGAATAGAAAATGGGTCAGCTTGGTGGGAGTGTATCAGATCACTATCTGATATTTCAACGAAATTCGTTTTTTTTCGTAAGTAATCTAGGGCTTTGTTTTTCGCTATTGTAAATACAAAACCATTCAGATTAGCAATATCTTCCAGCGCATCCTTTTTTTGCCAAATACTTATAAATACTTCTTGCAGAATATCTTCTGCTTCTTGTTGGGACTTGGTTAAACTAAAAAGAAAACGAAAAAGAGGCTCTTTTAATCCGCAAAAAAACTCAGCGAATGCCAATTCATCCCCTGATCTGATTAACGCAATTAAATTAGAATCCACTTGTTGCTTCATTTAAAAACTGATAAGTAAAATAATAGGCTACTCAATTTTTTTGATACCACAAAACTTTTGAAAGTATTAAAAGTGCCATAAAATTATAAATTTTATGAAAAATGTAATAGATTTTACTTATTTTTTTTCAAGAAAGCAATTGTGTTTTCTTTTTACAAAGTTTGTTTTTTTTATTCTTAACTCTTTCAGTAATATTTCCTTTATACAAAATAAGAGAGCTTCACTGAAAGACAAACTTGATAAGGACATTTGATTTGTACAACACAAAATAATTATCATTTCACTATGGGAAAACTAGTGATATAAGACCTTATGGATCTCATCGACTCCTTTAAATAGGATTTTACAGTCTCTCTGGATATTCCCATTTGCATGGCAGTCTCGTTGTAAGACTTACCCTCCAGTTTGCAGAGTTTGAATACTTCTTGTTTTTTTTGGACAATTTACTTATTGCATCTTCTAGTAATGTTAGTTTCGAGTCGTAGATCTAGATATTTAATTAGCAATCGAGATTATAATTGGGTGCTACAGGCTTTGCTTACTACAAAAAACCGAATTGCTACCTTTTCAATTGGACTTTATTGGACTGTTTTGGGTTAGAAATAAATAAAAAAACCGTGCTAATCAATGATTTAGCACGGTTTGTACACTTTTGAATCGGTTCTCTGCGGAGAGTCAGGGATTCGAACCTAATTATACAAAAACGTGAAAATCAATGAGAAAGGAAGGCTATTTTTTTACCACTAACCGAATTGTTACCCTCTATTCCAACAACACTATAAATGTAGGAAAAAACTTGGATCCGTTACAAGTTTTTTTATTCAAACATCAATACTAATCTTACTAATTTTTAATCATAATAAAATCTTAGCTAGGCAAACTCAAAAACCAATACGATTATTAGTATATTCAAGAAAATTGTTACAACGCTTTTGTTTACTAAACCATTTCAAAATAAGAATTAATCATTCTTATTTTGAAATGCATATTGACTGGGAGTTACACCAAACTGTTTAACAAAATTTCTTCCAAAATGTGTTGAAGAACTAAAACCAACCAATAATGCGATTTCATTTACACTGTATTGACCTGACAGTAACAATTCTGTTGCCTTTTTTAACCTAGTAATATTGATGAGCTCATTCGGTGCCAGATTAACGACTTCTTTTAATTTCCTATAAAGCGTTGGTCGGCTCATACACAGATGACTGGCTAACTGGTCTACATCCAACGTGGGCTCGTCAATGTTTTGTAAGATACAGGCATTGACCTTGGCCATGAATTTTTCATGCAATACGGAACGTACTTTAGTTTGTGAGGAATTGGGATAGGAAGAGAAGAAATGCTTTATCCTGTTTCTATTGGTTAATAAACTTGAAATCTGAACTTGGAGATGCTCTGGTGAAAAAGGTTTTTCTATATAAGCGTCGGCACCTTTTTCGAGTCCTTCTATTCTAGAATGTAAGGTATTTTTGGCCGTTAACATTATGAAAGGCATGTGACTATATTGTATATTGTTTCTAACCATATTGCAAAATGTATACCCGTCCGTCTCTGGCATAATGATGTCACTGATAATCAATTCCACAAGTTGGTTTTCCAAAATTTCAAATGCCACTTTTACATTGTTGGCAGTAAAAACCTCGTAATGTTCTCCCAAGTCATCCGCTAGGAATTCAAGTATCTCTTCGTTGTCATCGACAATCAAGATGGAAGATTTTGTATCGTTAAATTCAACATTCATTAGTTGGCAGAATATAAATTATTATAAGGCAATCAAGGGTAAAGTTAATATGAATGAGTTATACGTGGTGTCATTTACGTTAAAATAAAGGTTTCCATTATGTAAAAGGGCCAATGAT
>QFOI01000576.1 GCA_003241175.1 Pseudopedobacter saltans | reverse complement strand
TTTTAGAAGAAAGCGCTGGATTTAGTTTGCGTTAAAGAAATTTGAAAAAAAGTTTAAAAAAATATTTACTAATGTTTGTTAGTATGAAAAAAACTTCTTTATCTTTGTGTTATCAAAGTAAGAAACGAGGTACTTTGATGATTGCCTGCCTTTAACGATTGATTGATTCGATTGCTCCGGAGTGAGATCCCGGTTATTGCTTATGAAAATTGTGCGTGTATAGTGCTAAGGGTCTTATCGAAAAGATAAGACCTTTTTTTGTGGTCTGTTTTTTGAAATATATCATAAAAATCAATTACCTAAACAATGTCGCGCCTTTTCTGTTTCAATAGATTGCTGGAATAGACAAAACTTCACTAATTTTAAAAAAACAATAGAAAATACCTTCATGACAGTCTCACCGCGATTTAGAAAAATACTCAAACGTACCGGAATAGTTGTAGGAATTATATTGGTTCTTTTGATAATAGCATTATCTATTGCCGACTATTACATCTCTTCGCACAAGGATAAAGTAATCGCTACCATAAAGGAAAAAGTAGCTAGTTCTACTGGCGCAAAACTGGAGATCGGTGATCTTGATGTAAGTATATGGCGTGATTTTCCAAGGCTTCGTGTTGGTCTGTCAGATGTGGTCATCAAGGATTCCGTATTCAATTTGCCCTTACTGCAGTTTGCCTCTGTCTACACCAAGGTAAATCTTCTAAAAGCTTTGTTTGGTAATGTTAAGTTGGGTGAGGTTCGGCTTGTCAATGGGCAAGTGAATCTGTTGACAGATACCTCTGGTTATTCCAACTTGTCTGTTTTCAAATCTAAAAAAGCGGATAACGATACCACTCAAAAGAAAGAAGGTGATCAGGATTTGAATATTAATAACGTCTATATTGAAAATGTTCATTTTGTTTTGGACGACAAAAAAGGGAAGAAATACTACGGCATAAGAGTCAATAAAATAAAAGCAGAATTAGAGCCATCTGGTAGTAAATACCAAATAGATCTTTTGATGGATGTAAAGGTCGATGGATTAGCATTTAATATCAGTAAAGGTCCATTTCTAAAAAACAAGTCCTTAGTGACGCAATGGAGGAACATGCAATTTGATAGTCACACAGGGGACTTGACGTTTGACAAGTCTCCTGTGAAGATAGATGGTCATGTTTTTAATATTGGTGGAGGTTTCAATTTCAGTAGCGATTCTGCCAAGTCTAAATTGGATTTGAAAGTTGATTCCAAAGGGACAACATTTGCGGATTGTGCTTCACTATTGGCATCCAATATCCAAAATTCCTTATCCAATTACACTTGTGCCAACAAGGTCGATATCATAGCTAGTCTTTATGGGTCATTGCAGCAATCAACACCGCATATATTGGTCAAACTTGTGGCGCCTAACAATACGGTTGGGATCAAGACTTTAGATACAAAACTGGATAGCTGTTCGTTTATCGGGAACTATAATAACCAAAACGATAAAAAACAACTTCCTGATGATCCCAATTCTACGATTGTCATTGATAAATTTACAGGAAACATGACTGGCGTCCCTTTGGTTGGTCAAAAAATCAATATAATCAATCTTAGTGATCCTTTTATTGACATGGCGCTTGTTAGTGCTGGCCGTTTGGCCAATCTCAATCAACAGTTGGCTCTTCAATCGTTAAATTTTTTGGATGGGGAGGCAAAGATGTTGTTGACATATAAAGGACGTGTACCGTCCGGGCTGGGTTTGTTGCAAAACCTTTCCGGAGAGTTTGCTGTTCATAATGGTAAAGCGATGTACACACCAAAACAACTTCTTTTCGAAAATTGTAATGGGACTATTTTATTTAGCAAGAATAGCTTAAAAGTGGACAACCTAAGGGCGACACTTAATAACAACAGTATTTTCGTTAATATTGACGGTAACAGTATTGTTGGGACCAA
>QFOI01000575.1 GCA_003241175.1 Pseudopedobacter saltans | reverse complement strand
AATAGTCAAATCCTGATATTGGGATTCTGAAGTTATTGTGTAGTTCTCTGGACCGTAGTAAATCGTTTTACTGTCTTTCACAAAAGTTTCAAAAGAATTTACGCCTAGTAATTTTATTTCCTTAATATATTGGGGAAAGTCGGCTCCAGATTTCACTGCAGCATGCGCTTTCTCTATTTGTTCCAGTGTAAACATAAAATCTAATTCTTCCGCAATTTACAAATCTCGTTGTTCATTAAATGGTTTATTTTTCTAACATTTCCCCAAATTTATAAGCACTAGGTTCTTGTATGCAAATAGATAAGTTTTGCCTTTCCTTGAGAATGAAAATCCATATGTTCATGACAAAAGAACGGGGACGTATCGCAATTTAACGCTTGATTTACATATTCCGAGTCGCTCGTGGATGTTAGTTTTCAATGAGTTGTCATAGTGTGTTGACATTTTAATGCTTGTCAAATCTTGCCCATTCCTTAAAAAAATCGGATTTTTGCCTAATGGATAAGCGCGCGTTAACAATTTCTCTAATTGTTGGAGGAGCATTTTTGATGGAAAACCTAGATAGCACAGTCATCTCAACAGCATTGCCGGCAATGGCTATTTCTTTCAAAACAGATCCAGTACATTTAAGCGCGGGCATTACTTCCTACCTAATTATGTTGGCGGTTTTTATTCCAATCAGTGGATGGGTTGCGGATAAGTTCGGAACAAGGAACGTTTTTGGAGGTGCCATGATTGGCTTTTTGGTTTCATCCATGCTGTGTGGCTTAAGTCAAACTCTCACACAATTTGTATGTGCAAGAGTTTTACAAGGTACAGCAGGCGCAATGATGGTTCCGGTCGGAAGATTGTCCGTTTTGAAAAATACCGAGAAAAAAGATTTAGTAACCGCCATAGCGTACATAACTTGGCCGGGACTCATCGGACCTATTGTCGGTCCTATACTTGGCGGCGTTTTCACCACTTACCTTTCGTGGCATTGGATATTCTTTATTAATGTACCATTGGGCATTATTGCGCTGATTCTCATTTGGAAATACATACCGAACAGCCACAGCGAAACCTCCAGACCTTTGGATTTTGTTGGTTTTGTGTTGAGTGCATTAGCTTTATCCTCATTTATGTATGGCCTAGAAACTTTTAGTAGGGGAGATGCTACTTGGGCAAAAACAGTCAGTTTACTTATTGGGAGTGTTGTTCTGATTGTAATCAATGTTTTCCAATCCAGAAAAAAGGAATTTCCATTAATTGATTTTTCTGTGCTGAAAATAAAAACGTATGCAGTGACCATCTATTCAGGTTCGCTCACAAGAATGGTCATTGGTATGGCGCCTTTTCTTGTTCCGATGTTGTTCCAGGTTGGTTTTGGGTTAAACGCCTTTCAATCGGGTATGATTTATATGGCTAGTATGGTGGGAAACCTTGTTGTCAAACCTGCAACGATTACCGTTACCCGAAAATTTGATTTTAGAAAAGCCTTGGTCGGAAACGGATTGTTACTGGCAGTTTCAACATTTGCTACGGGCTTACTGATTCCGACAACGCCACTTTGGATCACAATAGTAGTCATGTTTGCTTCTGGCGCTTTTCGTTCCATGCAATTCAGCAGTCTCAATACTTTAGCTTATTCCGATATTCCCATGGAAAAGATGAGCAATGCCAATACACTTTACAGTACGGCACAGCAGATGTCTTTGGGTATGGGTATTGCTCTTGGCGCTGTCACCCTGCATCTGTCAAGTGTTATCAACCATACCAATAACCAATATCAGTTAAAAGATTTCCATTTGGCATTTTTTATTATTGGGGTGCTTTCACTTCTATCCTTAATAGAATATTTTAGACTTTCACCTAAGGACGGATTAAGCGTAAGAGGCATTACCGCAAAAGATAATTTGGCAACCTAACAGATAAGATTTTAAAACTAGGATTT
>QFOI01000574.1 GCA_003241175.1 Pseudopedobacter saltans | reverse complement strand
CTGTATTCATGCCATCAGGACTAGCCATTGCCATCCCTTTGTTTTTAATCGATATTTGGGCAATATTTTTTCAAAAGAAAATTTTGGCGATAATATAGTTAGGACAATTTTGCGAAAACCTCATCCCAACCCTTCTCCTACAGGAGAAGGACAAAACGGAGCCATTAAGCTTTAGACCCCAAAAGTCCTCTCCTTGACGAGAGGATTTAGGTGAGGTGTCTTTTCATCATATTTACATATTTACACGATTTTGTTCATCAGAGGAAGATGTGCTACGACTATTGGCAGCCTTTACTTTTTGATTTCCAAATTTGTAGACGAAACTGACATTAATCCTTCTTGCTTCCCAACGATTGATCCAATTAATATCCAGACCGCTACCTATGTAATGTGCTCGATACGCCGCTTGAGCAAATATATTGGTAGCGGAAATTTTAATTGTTCCCCTTTTTTCTAAAATTTGTTTCTGTATTCCTAAGTCCCAACCATAACCAGATTTTAGTCTTGCCAATCCGTCTACACTTGGAAAAGAATATCTGAATGAGGTTTGTATTTTAATGGTTTTGGGTAAAGAAAAAGTATGATCGGTATTAATATCTGTTCCAAATCCATGCGTGTTATAACTATAATCTGGAATCGAAGATTTCGAACGATTATAGTTGATATTCAAACTAGTTTCGGAACTCCACCATTTAGCAATTGGAACAGTCGCATAAATATTCAAATACAAATAATCACGAGAACTCGCATTATCACTAGAGTTAACAACCTTTCCGGTAGTTGAGTCCTGTAAAATCGTATTGGTAATAATATTGGTGGAGTGACTATAACTTAAAGTCGTGTATAAAAATTGTTTGAATCCGTGCCTTAATTCAAATGAATTACTAAAAGATGATTTCAAAAATGGATTCCCAACAAAGGACGTGTAGGGGTCAATATAACGAACAAAAGGATTCAAACTTTCGTAACTTGGGCGATTAATTCGTCGACTATAACTAAAATTTAGATCATTGTTTTCATTGATTTTATAGGTTGTAAATAAAGTAGGAAAAAGATTAAAATAATTGCGTTTTACCACTTTGTCCATCGTAATAGAATTTGCATTACTTCTCGTCCACTCTCCTCTCAGTCCTAATTGCAGCGACAAATCACCGTACGACTGCGATATGGTCGAATAAAATGCGGCGATATCCTCTTTGTAAACAAAATGATTAGAGCGACCACAATCCAGTTCCCATGCATTATTTCGGATAGAATAAACTACGAGATTATTGTCTGTATTGACAGAACTATATTTCAATCCGGATTCTAGTTTGAATTTGGAAGTCCAATATTTTGTATAGTCCATTTTCCCAGATTTGATATCAATATTGGCTGGTCGATTATTTTTAAATATATAAGGATCACGAATAATTGTACCGTTGGGATCCATGAAGTTATTTATGTTGTCATCGCTATCTTTTTGTACATATTTGGCATAATCAGCATCAATAATTATAGAACTACCTAAAGAATCTAAATTTCTTTTATAGTTGATATTATAGGTAATATTATGAACCCCATTTTTGCCAGTCAATTTAGTATCTATGTATTGATAAGGTTCTTTTTGCGCATCGCTAAAAATGGAATTATTGGTTGTAATTTGTTTGGTAGTCGATATATAGCCCATCACAACAAGACTCAGAACATTTTTTTTATTCAAATTAAAATCGGCACCACCTTTAAAATTATTATAAGTTGAGGCAGGATGCCAATAGTTTTCTCGATCTTGATAAGATGCAATATCATTATTCACAATTTTACTATTGTAGGTCAATACATTATAAGATTGACTGTAACTAGTATTCCACATCATATAAGTATTTAACCAACCATTTCGATAATTCAAGTTAATACCAACACCAGTCTTGATATACCTACCGTTTCCAATCCTAGCATT
>QFOI01000573.1 GCA_003241175.1 Pseudopedobacter saltans | reverse complement strand
TTGACGATCTGAATAGTGCAAGGCAATTGAAAAATCCTGCTATCGCTTTGGAAGATAAACGTTGGGTTTTGGACGAATTCAAACCCGCACTATGGACACGCCGTTGGTGGTTGGTGGTAGCGCAAAACAAATTCCACGAAAATGCGGTCACTTCCTTATTGGAAGACGATGAGGAAATAAACTGCATTGTCAACAAGATCAACCTATTGGACGAAGACGGTAACACTCAGTGGCCTGAGAATCCCGACTTTTCACAGGAAGCTGTGGAGGCTTTGAAACAAAGTGAAGGTGGCGGGTTTATTCGTGAACGGCAAAATACACCGTTTGAGGAAGGCACAACTTTTAAAGCGGAATGGATGAATAATTGGGTAGAACCATTGCCACTAACTGAATATGATTCAGTCTGCCACTATCTCGATCCATCCTATAAATCAACTGAAAAAAGCGACTATAAATTTTGGGTGTTGCTTGGTAAGATTGGAAAGTACTATGATATCATCGAAGCGTGGGGCGCAAAGTGTACATAAAAAAAAATGTGGGAACACGCCTACGATATTGACGATGAGTACGAAGACTATACAGTAATTCAACATTGCATGGAAGCCAATTTCATTCAGGAGGAAGTTCACGGAAAAGAATTGGACAATGTTGCCGATGACAAAGGAAGGCAATTGCGCTGCAAATATGACTACCGTTCCAAAGGTGATAAACACGATCGTATTTCCACCTTGGATAGTTTGTTTGAACGTGGTTTAGTTCGCTTTAATATCCTACGAAAAAACAATGCAGGCATGAAACTTTTGCGTTCGCAATTCCTTGCTTTTGAAAAAGGAAGCCATGTCAACGATGATGGTCCCGATGCCTTTGAAGGTGCAGTATGGATGTGCGACAAAGGCGGCAAACGTCGTGCTTCCGGTACTCGTGGCGGCAAATACAAAAAAAGTAAAACACGCAGCATGTGACTACGGTGTAAGGCTAAAGGCGTAAGGCTTAAAGCAAAAAAGTAAACTATGTCAATTGTAACTATAACATACGAAGCAAGGTGCAAACATTGCATTTTCTGTAAAACAGAAAAACGAAAAACGCATTGTCATTTGACGGTAGAAAAGAAACCTATCCGACAAAAGGATAAAGCATGTAAAGGTTTCAAACTTTCATAATTCAAAAATCTTAAATCATAATTCAAAATGAACTTAACAGGAAAAACATTGCAGCTTATTGCTGAGACACCAACATTGGAACGATGCAATGAGATTGCCAACTATCTGAATCTTATCTGTCCAAACTATGGTTTGAACAATGCAAACGTCATGCACGAATTTTTGGCAACTATAATCCATGAATCGGGCGCATTCCGTATAAAATCGGAAAACATGAACTATACAACGGCAGAAAGAATCAAAGAAGTTTGGCCTTCCCGATTTAACCTAACAGGAAAAGACGGGAAATTAAACGCAAATAATTATATCCGTAACCCAAAACTATTAGCCAATACTGTTTACAACGGACGTATGGGAAACAGAACCGGGACAGATGATGGTTTCAATTTCCGTGGTAGTGGTTTCATTCAGTTGACAGGACGTGAATCCTTTACGGCTTATGCTAAATATCATGGTGGCACTGATTTGGAATACTATGCCAATCTTTTACGCACGGATGATTGGTGGGCTGTCGATTGTGCTTGTTGGGAATTCTGTGTTGATAAAAAGTTGTTGCCATTAGCACAAACGGATCAATTCCAAACTATTACAAAGCGCATCAACGGTGGTCTTATTGGTTGGAAGGAACGACAATATTTCTACGCACGTGCTAAGCAATATTTGAAAGATTAACCCAATTTAAAAAAACCACTAAACAAAAACTATGAACATCATCGCCATTGCATCGCACATAATGCCGTTGTCAACCATCCATTCCGTTGTTGACAGTCGCACTGTAG
>QFOI01000068.1 GCA_003241175.1 Pseudopedobacter saltans | reverse complement strand
ATAACCGCTACCACTATCATTCAGTTCTTAAACAAAACGGTATTTAAACGAAACTTAAACAACCTAAAAATAAATATTGTCTAAATGCACAACAGGTTACAGATATTAAAGGTAACGTCTAGCGGGTTAATCTTTGATGTTGCATTCCTTTTTTTCTCCATCATATTTTAATAACTTTTTGGCAAGAAAATCATCATGGTTCATAAAACTGAATGCATAAGGTTTACATAAATAAACACTATTTTTATACTTGAAACCTTATGCTTCATATATGATTAAAGTATTCTACAATAGATTGTTTCTTTTGTGTGGGTGTTTGATTTTTTCGATTGTTTTATATGCTCAACAGGAGAGGAACTATTTGACAAAATCTGTATCTGTTGCGCAATTGGCAGGTATGTTGTCTACTAAAGATGAGTGGGTAAATTTCCCTAGTTACGAAAACAGAGCTGGGTGGTCGGTCATTGATTCCTCTCTCAGAAATGACCTTATCAGAAAGGCTGTCAGTAAATTGGACTATAAATATCAATTTGTTCCGAGCTCGGCTTATTTGGCTTTTGCTACGACTGGTGATAGAGGTGTTATGGAACGTCCATATGCGCAAAATTGTAATGCAGTAAGAGATCTTGTATTGGGTGAGCTCATGGAAGGAAGAAAAAGATTCATTCCTCAGATTATAAATGGTATTAACAACCTGATAGAAATGCAAACCTGGGCATTGTCTGCGCATCTTGCTTTACAAGGAAAACATAAACCGGGCGTCATTGACTCTACCCAAAATATTATAGATCTAGGTGCGGGACGTACGGGAGCTATGTTGGCATGGACCTATTATTTTTTGCAAAAAGAACTGGATCTATTTAAGCCTGGGACCTCCGCCAAGTTGTCTTCCGAGATACAAAGACGTATAGTAGATACTTACGAAGAACGAAACGATTTTTGGTGGATGGCTTTAAACGGACATAAGTTGGTAAACAATTGGAATGTATGGTGTAATTACAATTCCTTGACATGTATATTGTTGATGGAACAGGACACGAAAAAGAAAATTAATGCAGTCTACAAAACAATGAGATCCGTTGATAAATTCATCAACTATTATAAGGATGATGGTGCTTGTGAGGAAGGTCCTTCCTATTGGAGTGAGGCAGGAGGTAATTTGTATAATTATCTTTCTTTAATAAAAAGTGTGACGAACAACCAAATTGATCTATTTGTACAGCCTCTTGTCAAGAATATGGCGGCATACATCTATAATGTCTATATTGGCAATCAATACTATGTCAATTTCGCTGATGCACATGCTAAAATTATTCCGGATCCTGGGCTTATCTATGGATTTGGAAATGCTATTGGTGATGATAAAATGAAAAGTTTTGGAGCGTTTCTCGCTAAAAATGAAAGGTTTAATAGTGGAGATATTTTTGAAACGTTAAACTATTTATTTGAACAAAAAAATATTTCAAAAACATCCAATCTTCCTCCGCTTCCTAAAGATGTCCAATACAAAGAAACTCAAATAACAATTGGAAGAGATAAAGAAAATTCCTTAGAGGGTTTTTATTTTGCAGCTAAAGGAGGTAACAACAACGAGAGCCATAATCACAATGATATTGGATCTTTTATATTATACTATAACAGTAAGCCTTTGTTGATCGATATTGGGTCTGGAACTTATACGGCAAAAACCTTTAGTGCCAAAAGGTATGAATTGTTTAATACTAGATCTCTCAATCACAATGTACCATTAATCAATGGAATAGAACAACAGGCAGGCGCACAATTTAAATCTTCTTCCTATAACTATAGGTCTTCTGCAAACGATGTTTCTCTAAGTATTGGAATAGAATCTGCTTATCCGGATAGTGCCAATGTAGATAAATGGGAACGTTCTTATCTATTATCAAGAGGGAAATCCTTTACAATTAAAGACATGTTTTCATTAAAAGAAAACAATGGTAAGACTAGTGATAATTTTGTTACAGCCATCAAACCCATTCAGGTAAAGTCTGGTGAGTTAATCTTTAATGTTAGTGGAGAAGTTGTTAAACTAAAATACGAGGATGAAAAGATGGACTACAAATTAGTTTCAATACCATTAACGGATCCTCCATTAATAAAAGAATGGGGTAATTCACTATACAGACTGGAATTTATACTTAAAAAAAATATATTGAAGGTTAGTACTACTATAACTATAAGCAAATAAACGCTTATAGTTATAGTGTAATTATTTAGTGTTGAAATTCTTTTACAGTGTCTACAAATGCTTTGGCGTGATCCACTGGTACATTTGGAAGAATACCATGTCCCAAGTTCGCAATATGTCTATTGGGGCCAAAATCAGTCAACATTTTATTGACAGATTTTTTGATTTCTGAAATAGGTGCTAGAAGTTTCGCTGGATCAAAGTTTCCCTGCAGTGTAATGTTGTCTCCAGCAAATTGTCTGGCCATATTTGGTCTTATAGTCCAATCAATACCAAGTCCGCTTGCCCCAGATGCTGCCATTTCAGGAAGTGCAAACCAAGCTCCTTTTGCAAATACAATAATAGGTGCAACGTCTTTGACAGCGTCAACGATCTGTTGTATGTATTTAAAAGAGATTTCGAGAAAATCATCAGGATTCAACAAGCCGCCCCAACTATCAAATACCTGGACTAAATCTGCTCCACTTGCAATCTGCTCTTTTAGATAAGCGATGGTGGTATCCGTAATCATCTGTAATAGCTGTTTCGCCAATACAGGATTTTTATAGTAGAAAGTTTTTGCCTCATCAAAAGTTTTAGATCCTTTTCCTTGCACCATATAACAAAAAACAGTCCATGGCGCACCTGCAAAACCTATCAATGGAACGCGTCCGTTGAGTTCTTGTTTGATGAGTTTGATAGCTTCAAATACATAGGATAATGTATCCTTAACATCTGGGACTTTTACCGTTTTTAGATCAGCTTCTGTCTGTATGGGATGAGGGAGAAGTGGACCTACTTTTTCAATTAGTTGCACTTCTTGCCCCATTGCTTGAGGTACGACCAATATATCCGAAAATAAAATGGCAGCATCAACTCCTACAATATCCACTGGCTGTAAAGTGATTTCGCAAGCTAGTTCTGGATTTTGGCAACGCTCAAAAAAAGAATATTTATTTCTCAAGGCTATGTATTCTGGAAGATAACGTCCCGCTTGACGCATCATCCAAACAGGCGTCCTTTCCGTTTTTTCTCCACGTAAAGCTTTTAAAACCAAATCATTCTTTAATGAGCTGTTTGTTGACATATTGTATGAGTATAAGTATTGTGTTTAAGCGAAATATTCTATCACCAGGTTCAGTAGAGAGTCTTGTCCGGGCCATTCGCTGGTGATGATGGGATTGGCACTATAAGTTTTGATAGTGGCGGTAGTGGTATTACCTATTGAAAACAAGGGTACATCTGTTGCAATGGTATTTTCAGAAAAGTAACTATGTGCAGCACTTGGGCTAAAAAACATAACACCATCGTATTCTTTGTCGATATACTGTGGTATTTGTATTGTTTTGTACACTATCAATTCTTCTACAGCAATTCCTTGGGTTGGTAGGTATTCAGGTAAATCATTCATCCGTTGGTCACCACAGAAAAAATAAGCTTTTGATATGTTTTGTTTTTTCTTGTATAATTTCTCTTTTACATCCGAAGCGTGTTTACCACTTCCCTTTATGGCTTCTTCACCAAAAAACTTGATGATTGTTTTTTTTGTAATACCTCCAGTGCAAAAGATATTCCATTTAGACGGTGCAGACTTTAAAAGACCAATAACACCTTCCACGGCTTTTTTGCTTGTGAAAACAGCTGTTATTTCTTGTGTAGCCAATTCCTTTACTTTATTTTCCACGTCCATACTTTGCGTGAAAATGGTTTCGATAAAAGGTACACAATCAATATGTATATTGTTGAGTTCTGCTTTTTTCAAAATATCCGCATCTAGCTTGCGGGTACATAATATGTTAATTGTCTTTCTCAAATTGTCTAATCTCTTCGATGATAGATCCAGCGCCTTTTTTCAGTAATTCTTTTGCCGCACGCATTCCGATATCGCTATTGATATGGTACTCATCCCTAAGCTCTATTTCTTGTTTGTGCTTGCCATCGGGAGAAAGTATATTGCCCTTGAAATGTATCTTAGCGTCTGCAATATAAGCATAAGCTCCAATAGGAGTGGAACAACCTCCCATTAAAGTACGTAAAAAATCACGCTCCACTCTCACGCACAAAGCTGTAGGTTCGTGATTCATGGAAGCGCAGATGCTTTTGGTTGATACTTCTTCTTGTCGGCAGACGATCATAATGGCACCTTGAGCCGGGGCGGGTAACATCCAATCCAGCGCAAAACTGTTTTCCGGTAAAAGACTTACTCTGTCAAGTCCTGCTGCGGCAAAAATAGCACCGTCCCATTCATTTTCTTCCAATTTTCGTAAACGCGTCTGTACATTGCCACGAAGATTGTCAAGTTTGCTGTCTGGGTATTTATTTAGCCATTGTGCCTTACGACGGACAGAGCCCGTTCCAATATGAAAAGGGATTTCATTATTTTTTCTTTCCCAATTGTTTTCTTTTTTTTCCCAATGATTGGTTTTCAATACTAAAATATCATGAACGTCGGCTCTCGGCAAGACTGCCGCCTGCACTATCCCTTGTGCCAATTGTGTAGGCACATCTTTCATGGAATGAACCGCGATGTCAATCTTATTACTTAAAAGAAATGCATCTAAAGTTTTGGTAAAAACGCCTTGAACACCCATTGCGTAAAGCGGGGTAACTAGATCTAAGTCACCTTCACTTTTGACAGGAACAAGCTCCGTTTCGTTTCCGGCTTCTTCTAGTAATTGTTGTACTTTTTTTGCTTGCCAAAGTGCTAATTGACTATCTCTGGTTCCGATTCTAATGACTTTCTTTTCCATCGATTAATTTCCCTTAGCTGCAATGAATTCATTAATGGCTTGTATGCAATTGCAACCTTTTTCTTGAAAATTCTCTCTGAGTTTAACTGCCATATTGTTGATGGCTTTTTTCAGTGCGTGGTCAACAGGCATGGCTTTGTCTACTTCCTCTAATGTTTCCGTGGTGCACTCACAGGAGTACAATGCTTTTTTTTGAATGTCAAGCATTACTTGTTTGGCGACTTTCAGTACCGGAACATTTTTACGCATACGGTACCATTCGGCAAACTCATCCAGATATTCACGTATGATGGCTTTTGCAGCCGGAATTTCATTTTTCCTATTGGAAAAAGTCATTTCACTTATTTTGGAAAGTTCGTCCACATTGACCAATATCATTCCTGGTATTTCCTTGACATTGCTGTCAATATTGTAAGGGATCGAAAGGTCTATTAAAATCTTATTGGAATGTCCTTCCAACAATTGCCTGTTGATAATAGGATTTGTTGTATTGGTCGCCGTTATAATAACATCTGCCTCTTGTATGGAACTCGCCATTTGTTCAAATGGAGCATATGCATAACCAAGCTCTTCGGCTAGGATTTTTGCTTTTTCGGAAGTTCGGTTAACTATGGTGAGATTTGGAATTGCTAAATAGTCTTTTAGGTTGCGAGCAGTGCTAGTGGCTATCTTACCGGCGCCGACAAGAAGGATTTTTTTGTCAGAAAAATCTTTGCAGTGCCATTTCAAAAACTGAATTGCAGCAAAAGAAACAGAGGTCGTGCCACCACTCAACTGCGTTTTGTTTTTGATGTCTTTGGAAGATTTGACAGCAAAATTGATAAGCCTATCCGAAAACGCACCAATTGTACCATAACTGTGTGCAAATTGTACGGCGTGTTTCATTTGGCCGACTATTTCATAATCTCCTAAAATTTGGGAATCCAAACCTGCGGAAACGTCGAACAGGTGTTCCATCGCTCTTTCTGCAGTATGGATGTATGCCATTTCGCGAAAGAGATCAGAATTGCCCGATGTTTCCATACAAAGTAATTCTATCAAATCTTCAGGGCTGTTAGCTATTCCGTAGATCTCTGTCCTGTTGCAACTAGCAATGACAAAGACGTCTTTTAATCCTATGGCTGACGCATTTTGAAGAATACGGCCATATTGGGTTTCGGATATAGCAAATTGGCTACGAACGGTGACATCTGTCTTCTTATAATTTATTCCTGCTACGCAAAATTTTTGATAATCCATACTAAAATTCATCTATTCCGTTATAGCGCGGTTGGTAGGGTACCAAGGTAAAAGCAAATCGTAAGATTTCCTTCAATCATACCGACAGGCAAAGTTACTTACGGAAATTTTGAAAGTAGTATGTTTTTGTCATGCTTCTGTCATTTTTGATTTTCCAAAAAAAGTTGCATTTACTTCCATCTCCAGTCACCCGAAATCTTCAATGGTTCTTCAAGATTGTTTTTGATGAGTAGCTCTTTTGTTTCCTCGTCCGAAAGCCTTTTGGTTGGAATTGTGACGGCATCTGCCAAGCCGTAAGTCAACATGGTACTAAAGCGAACTGTATTCAACTGACCTTTTCTGTCTACCAAATCAAATACATCGCAGTCGGCATGGTAGCAATCCAATACGTTTTTGTCTAAATGTGCATCCGCTCCTCCGCCAGTAGGTATACCTTCCAACATAAAAGGTTCGTGATCGCTATGAAGCCCTACTTCCACTTTAAAATTATTGCGAAACGTAGTATCTATTGTTTGTATTTCTTTTCCGATATATTGGAATAAATCTTTCGTGTCAACAGTACTTGAGCTAAAACTTTTAGGGTCGTTGGTCATATCATAGTTGAGCATGTAGCGAATCTGATCAATGTTTTTGTTTTTAATGGCTTGCGTCACATACGCTCTACTGCCTAATAAGCCTTCCTCTTCTCCCATAAACAAAACGAACTCAACGGTTCGCTCTGGATGCAGTCTTAATTGTTGGAATGTTCGGGCCATATCCATGACGGCAAAAGAGCCAATACCGTTGTCAATAGCGCCTGTTGCTAAGTCCCAGCTATCCAAATGCCCGCCAACAACGATTTTTTCTTTTGGGAGTTTGTTTCCCTCGAAAGTTGCGATGACATTTCGAGCGGTAATCGTCCCTGAATGATTAGTCATCTGGATGGACGCTATCTGAGAATGCTCTTTCAATACCTTTTTTAATGCCAGTCCTGCATCGTTTCCAATACATACAGCAGGAATTGGAATTAATTTGCCAGTTACGGAGGCTGTTCCAGTCAAAAGAATGTCTCCAGGAGCAGCGTTGATGAGTATGATGCCTTTCGCTCCATATTTGGTGGCGATGGCTGTTTTTTCAGATCGATGAAGGTTTTTGGTTCCTGGTGTGGAATTGGGTAAAATGCCTAAATATGCCAATACAATTTTCCCTTTGGCAATATTGGGATCTTTGATGTAGTCAGCCTCAACTCCATTTCCCATATCAACAATATCAGCTGTGATGTCCGCTTTTACAGGCGAATGAGCCAATGTGACAGCATGAATTATTTGTAAGCTACTTTTATCCGAACCAATTTTGACCGAAATAGTCCCTCTGCTCCAGCTTTCTGCTTGAAATGCTTGAAATTTTACATCTTTTATACCATAGGATTTCAATAAATCGTAAGCGTATTGTTCGGCTTTTTTACCATTTTCAGAACCTGTAAGCCTGTGTCCTATTTTTTGTGTTGCATCTTGCAAGGAGCCATAGGCTTGAGAATGACTCAATACCTCTGTGTTGATTTTTTCAAAAATGGATTTCCATTCTGTTTTTCCTTGAGCTGAGATATTGGATAGGAAAAAGAAAATAAATAAAGAAGTGAAACAGCATTTTACTATCATGGCAGTTTTAATATGTATTGCCAAATGTAAAAAAAGAAAATGAGTCTTGTATTAATTGGTCAGTAAATGCAATCTGGTTTTCCAGAAAATATAAGCGAACAAAATCCCCAAAGAAGCCATTCCAGCTCCCACGATTAAAGGATAATTGTAGGCATAGCCATAAACGAGTGGTAATCCTCCGAAAAAAGCACCGAATGTATTTCCCAAGTTAAAACTGGCTTGTCCTCCAGCGGCGGCAAGCGTTTCGTATCCTTTGCTAGACTTAATGAGCATGTATTGTAGAGATGGACTTACACTAAAGGCTGCTAATCCAGTGACAAACGACAGGAGATAGGCTAACCAAGTAATATGTGCAGTAAAGAATAAAACAACTAGACAAACAACCATTAACCCAAACAGTGTCATGGCGGCCTTAGGAGCTCCAATACTATCCGAAAGTTTTCCGCCCAACAAGTTGCCTACCACCATACCAAGACCTACCAAAACCATTACAAAAGGAACTTCGGATTCTTTGATGCCTGCAATTTCTGTCATTAGTGGTGCGATATAGCTAAACCATGCAAATAATCCTCCTGTACCAATAGCAATCATCGCAATCAAAATCCACGCGGTGCCCGTAGTAAAATACTTTAATTGTCTAAACATGTTACCAGTTATGACTGGTGCGATTTTGGGAATCCACAGGATGATAGCTAACATTGTGACCAAACCTAATCCACTTATGATGCCATATGTATATCGCCATGAGAAATGATGTCCAATATAAGTTCCTAATGGCACGCCACCCAGATTAGCAATTGTCATTCCTGTGAACATAATGGCGATTGCCTGTGCTTCTTTTCCTTTAGGAGCCATTGTTGTCGCAACGACCGAACCAACACCAAAAAAAGCACCATGTGGTAGTCCTGCCATAAACCTAGTCATTAAAAGTAGGTTCATGCCTGGCATCAACGCAAATAAACCATTGAAAACCACAAACAGCCCCATCAAAAAAATCAATATTTTTTTGGGTGGCAGTTTGGATGTGAATAAAACTAAAATAGGCGCTCCAACTACCACTCCTAGTGCATAAATCGCAATGAGATGAGCTGCTGTTGGTATTTCAACTTGTAATTCCTTCGCAATGTCCGGAAGTATTCCCATCATGGTAAATTCTGTCATTCCAATAGAAAAAGACCCGAACGCCAATGCGAGTAAACTAAGTTTTGAGTTCATGAGTAATATCGTGCAATAAAAATATAGATGGTTTCTATTTTACCCCAGTTTCTTCTGTATAAGTTCTGTTGTAAGTTTAGGATCGGCTTTTCCCTTGCTGATTTTTTTAACCTGACCTACAAATAGTCCGATCAAGCCCTTTTTTCCTTTTTGGTATTCTTTGACTTTGTCCGGCATAGATGCCAATGCTTCTTCGATCCATGCTTCTAACTCGCTCGAGTCGCTTGATTGAATAAGATTTTGCTTTGTGGCAATATCCAAAGCTGTTGCTTCCGGATGTCCAATTAATGCCGGTAAGATTTTGGAAGAAGCAACCGAAAAATTGACCTTTCCTGCCTCAATCAGTTGAATCACGCCAGCAACCTGTTCAGGTGAAATTGCTAATTCCGAAAAATCAATCTGTTGTTCGTTGGCGATTTGACGTAATGGTCCAGTGATCCAGTTAGCAATCGCTTTATATTGAGACGAGATATTTGCTATTTGCAAAAAGAAATCTGCCGTGTCTTTGTCCAATGTCAACTGTTCGGCATCATACAAACTTAGACCATATTTTTCTACAAAAACATTTTGCAGGTCCTGCGGCAAAGCTGGAAGTTGGCTTTTGATTTTTTGAACATAATTTTCCGTCAATTCCATCGGTGCCAAATCCGGCTCTGGGAAGTAACGGTAGTCGTTTGCCTCTTCTTTATCGCGTAAAGCAAAAGTGATGTCTCTATTGGCATCGTAACTACGCGTCTGTTGGATGACTTGTTCGCCACTTTCCACAATTTTTACCAAACGCTCCACTTCAAATT
Source organism: Pseudopedobacter saltans (assembly GCA_003241175.1). Classification (GTDB taxonomy): domain Bacteria; phylum Bacteroidota; class Bacteroidia; order Chitinophagales; family Chitinophagaceae; genus Rhizosphaericola. Next base: position 2,001 of record QFOI01000068.1, on the reverse strand, counting down.
CGATAGCTTTTTTGACATTGCGGATAGAGTTGAGGTTTTTTATTTCCACTCTGGTTCCGAGTTTGGAAGCTCCTTTTAAGCGAATGGAAACATTGGCATCACAGCGTAAACTCCCTTCTTCCATATTGCCATCGCAAATCCCTAACCAACGAACCAGTCGGCGAATTTCGGTTACATATTGGAATGCTTCATCTGCACTGCGCAGGTCGGGCATGGACACTATTTCGATTAAAGGAGTTCCCGCACGGTTAAGATCAATACAAGTGTAATCAGGATAAAGGTCGTGTATGCTTTTGCCAGCGTCATCTTCCAGATGAATATGGTCTAACTGAATATCTTTCTTGATTCCATTAATATTTATGGAAATATAGCCCTTGTCACATATTGGATGGACGTTTTGACTAACCTGATAACCTTTGGGAAGGTCAGGATAAAAATAGTTTTTACGAGAAAAATAAGTCAGTGGTGCAATCTCGCAATGGCAGGCAATTCCCATTTTTACAGCATATTCCACTGCCTTTTTGTTTGTTTTGGGTAATGTGCCTGGATGTGCCAATGTGATCGGGCTAATATGTGTATTGGGTTCTGCCCCAAATGTGGTGCTATCGCCGCAAAACAGTTTGCTTGCTGTTGCTAGCTGTGCATGAACTTCTAACCCAATAACAACTTCGTATTTTTCCTTTGCGTCTGCCATAGCGCAAAAGTAATTATGAATTGTGATTTAGGAATTATCAAATCGCAAAATTGTCAAATCATCAAATTATTTTCTTTTTTTGCCACAAAAGATTAATATAGCCCAAAGTGGCTAATAAAGAGTAGTTTACAAGAACCGAAAGTGCTATCGGTAACGATTTAGTAATGGTGCTTACTGCACTCGCTTTCATCTGATTACCTTGTAAATCATTATTGCAAATTTAATAAAAAAAGGGTTAAGTCGTAGTGTACTTAACCCTTTTTCTGCTTTTCCAATATACATCAAAAAGCGTAATTGGAAATAAATCTTTCCCAATATGGGGACACAATGTGATAATGGTTTACATATTATTTCCAAGTTTTGGTATATCAATTAAAATGTGGTTCCGAAACAAGTAGTGATAACTTTTAACAGACTAAGCTATGGAAATCGTGTTGAGTAAAATATTATCGCAAATTCAGCATCAGGAAGATAATCTTTCTTCTCAAATTATGCAAACTGCTGATGAGGCTTACCAAATGACCTTATTCCTGAAGGAAATGCTATTTACCATAAAGATGAAAGTCTTACAAACCGGATTTAAGGATGAACAGCAGGAAATCAATTTTTTCAAGAACATTAAACCGCAGATTTTAGGAAAACTAATTTATTACAATAAAGTATTCCGTATTGAAACCACCTGTCCTGTAAGTACCGGGAGAATACATCAAAGCTATTTTGAAAACCAACTGAAAATCCTGAAATCCGAATATAAGGAAAGCATATCCAATGAAGATTTTTACAGGTACTACCGTGCAGGCAGAACAGACCGTGACCACAGTTATTTCAGGCTCGGAAAAGTCAATTACCACGATGGTTTAAAGAGTGCCGTATTTGAAATTGACCTTAGCTTTTCAACCTACTACGATAACAAAGTTGCCCACATTATAGCCAATGAATTACTCTATACTTTTTTGCTTACCAAAATCAATCCTGAAAAAAATCCCGATACCATTTTAATGAACGGGGATGCAAGCAAAGACATTTCGTGGACTAATTCACAAAATGCACTGATAGAATTGATTTACGCCCTGTATGCTTCCAATTCTATTGCATACGGTAAAATAGGCATCAGAAAATTAGCTCTGATTTTTCAAATCTTATTCCGAACGCCCTTGAACGATATACACCATTCTTTCCACCGAATGAAAACAAGGGCAGGCTCCCGGACGGCGTTTTTAGACCAACTCAAAATTTCACTCGAAGAGTATATGGATAAAGACCTTTAGCAATATCAGCAAAGATGATTAAAAGCAGTACCCAAAATG
>QFOI01000067.1 GCA_003241175.1 Pseudopedobacter saltans | reverse complement strand
AGGTCCGCAATCGTCCTACTAACTTTCAATATGCGATCGTAAGCACGTGCACTTAACTGCAATCTTTCCATTGCTTTTTTCAATAATCCTTCACCCGCCGGAGACAATTTACAAACTTCCCGTAATTGCTTAGAACCAATCTGAGCATTGACGAAAATGCCGTCCTCATTTTGATACCGCTCCTGCTGAATCATCCTTGCTTTCATCACACGCTCACGTATAGCATCCGAAGATTCCCCTTGCGCTTTTTCTGTCAAAGCAGAAAAAGAAACAGGCGTAACCTCCACATGTAAATCAATACGATCCAATAGTGGTCCGGAGATTTTGTTGAGATATTTTTGCACGGCACCGGGAGGACAATTACATTCTTTTTCAGGATGATTGTGAAAACCACAAGGACAAGGATTCATGGAAGCGATCAACATGAAATTTGCGGGAAATTCCAAACTAATTTTTGTTCTGGAAATAGTCACTCTTCTTTCTTCCATAGGTTGTCGCATGACTTCCAAAGCCGTTCTTTTAAATTCTGGCAATTCATCCAAAAACAGCACACCGTTATGCGCTAATGAAATTTCACCTGGCTGAGGTATAGCTCCACCGCCAACCAATGCAACATCACTAACCGTATGATGCGGACTTCTGAAAGGCCGGTTATTTACTAGTGATGCATTCTCTGGTAGCTTACCAGCGACACTATGTATTTTAGTTGTTTCCAATGCTTCTTGAAGTGTCAATGGCGGAAGTATTGTAGGAATTCTTTTTGCCAACATGGTTTTCCCTGCACCCGGAGGTCCAATAAGAATGGCATTATGTCCGCCTGCCGCAGCGATTTCCAAAGCTCGCTTGATGTTTTCTTGACCTTTTACATCGTTGAAATCTACGCTGAAATGATTCTGGTTCATGAAAAAATCATCACGTGTATTGACAACTTGTGGTTGCAGTGTTGAGGTGTCGTTCATAAAGTCGAGCACCTCTTTTATATGTGATACACCATACACTTTTAGATTGTTGACCATACCTGCTTCACGAGCATTCTGCATGGGAACTATCAACCCTTCGTATCCTTCTTTTCTAGCCTGGATGGCAATGGGCAATGCACCTTTTATTGGCTGTATGGAACCATCCAAACTCAGTTCGCCCATAATGACATATTTGGACAACACATTGGGATCTGTTATTTGCTCACTGGCGCCCATTATCCCCATTGCGATGGGCAAATCAAAAGCCGAACCTGTTTTTTTGATATCTGCTGGAGCAAGATTAATCACAATCTTGGTTCTTGGCATGTAGAATCGGTTACTTTTTATAGCCGTTTCTATTCTCTGTAGACTTTCTTTTACTGCATTATCTGGAAGTCCCACAATAAAATATCCCTGTCCCTCACTCACACTTACCTCCACAGTAATTGTGATAGCTTCCACACCGTAAACAGCGCTTCCATAAGTTTTAGTTAGCATCGATCGTGTTTTAATTAGGTCTTAGCGTTAGTTTTTTGGCAAACTTTCCTACGGTCAAACCTTGAACAATAATGGAAAATAAAACCACAATATAAGTTATCGCTACAAAGGCTGGTTTGTTTGGTGATTCAAACATGGAAATAGCCAAAGCGATGGACACACCACCTCGCAAACCTCCCCAAGTGAGCAAAAAGACAGTATTCATATCAAATACACGCCTAAAAGAAGCTATTCGAGATGGTATGTATATCGAAATAAGTCTTGCAAGCAATACGATGACAATCGCAACGATACCTACTTTTGCATACATTCCCACATGCGGAATTATCAATAATTCAAAACCAATAAGGATAAAAAGAATATAGTTCAGTAATTCGTCAATAATATGCCAAAACTTCGCCAGATAATCTTTGGATTCAGATGAGGAATATTTGGTACTAATATTTCCAACAAACAACCCCGCTGCAACCATTGTCAAAGGCGCGGAGAAATGCAAGGAAGTTGCCAACAAAGACCCTCCCATAACCACCGCCAGTGTTATCAACACTTCAACCATATATTCATTGACACGTTTGATCAACATGGTCGCTAAAAATCCTAATAAGACACCCAAACCAACACCTCCAACAATCTCTTGAATTAGTAGAAAAGAGATCCCCTTAAAAGAAGTATCTACCTCTTCCCCACTAGCAAAACTGTTTATCGTCATAAACAAGACAACCGCAACGCCATCGTTGAACAATGATTCGCCAGTTACTTTTGTTTCCAATGATTTGGATACCCCTGCTTGTTTAAGTATTCCCATAACTGCAATAGGATCAGTTGGAGATATCAAAGCACCAAAAACCATACACTGGATCAAGGGAAACGACAAATGCATAAGATTAGAAACAAAATAGAGTCCATAACCCACCAATATAGTTGAAATAATAACACCTACGGTGGACATGATAATCACTGGACCTTTTTGTGCGCGTAAATCCTTGAATCGAATATGGATACCTCCTGCAAACAGAAGGAAATTCAGCATCACGTTCATCAATATATCCGGAAGGTCAAATGTCGTTACGAGTTTAGTAAAATGCTCTACTGTTTTAGGAAATTCTATACCCCAAAAAACCAGCACCAAAGACATCAACAACGCAATAATCATTACACCTATTGATGGCGGAAGTTTTAAAAACCGAGCATTGATATAAGAAAACAATGCGGCAAGAACAATTAGAATTGAAAGGGAATAGTATAGCTCCATGCAAGCAATATAATGAAAAAAGGCCAGACAAACAAGCCTCTATTACATCATCACCCAATAAGCAATCAATTGACACAAAACACCCACAAAAAAACCTGTATACACTTCAAAAGAATTATGCGCACCCAATGATAGTCTTGCTGTCAATACAAGTCCTGCTATAATGGTAACGACCGCTACATCCAAACCCAAATAAATATGGTAACTATAAATGGTTAACAAAACAGCAGCGAGCAATCCGCCCATCGCCATCCCATGCATGCTTATTTTGAAAAAATTGTTTAGTATCAATCCTGGAACAGTCGCCAAGAAAATACCAAAATAAAAGAACTTCAAAGCAAGAGCCTGATCCGTAAAATTGCGGCTGAGGTACCACATCCACCAATAGAAAAACATCGTAGCGACATAGGGAATAATCCTTTCTTTACTACTTTCCATCTTTATACTGCTGATCATCTTCAAGCGCCACAATATGAAAACAACAAAATCTGGAAAAAATGCCGTTGTCCAAAAAACACCGAAAGCCCTGATATTAAATGTGTGTTGATCCATTCCCGCAAACTGAGTCGGAAATCGAAAATACATCCATACAAATACATAAATGGGAATAAAAAGAGGATGAAAAACAAAAGAAAGCAGTTTTGCCATCATTTTCAAAAATGGAGATTTCACTGCTGGCAATGCAGGTGTTACCGGCATTTCAAACGGTTCTTTATCTTCTTTTCTTATAGCGGTAAGGGCCATGATTTATATTATAGTTCTTTACGTAAACGAGCAACGGGTATATTGAGCTGTTCTCTGTATTTAGCTACAGTCCTTCTGGCAATATTATAACCTTTTTCTTGCAAGATGGACGTCAATCGCTCGTCACTTAATGGTTTCTTTTTACTTTCTTCACTGATCACGTCGCTCAATATTTTTTTCACTTCACGGGTACTCACTTCTTCTCCTGAATCTGTACTCAACGATTCACTAAAGAAAAACTTCAACCGGTAAGTGCCAAATTCTGTTTGTACAAATTTACTATTGGCAACTCGACTGACTGTCGAAATATCCAAACCTGTCACCTCGGCAATATCTTTGAGAATCATGGGTTTCAACGATGTCTCGTCACCGGACAAAAAGAATTCTTTTTGGTACTCCATGATGGCTGTCATTGTAGAAAACAGTGTATGCTGACGCTGTTTAATCATATCGATAAACCATTTGGCAGAATCAATTTTTTGTTTGATGAAAAGTACTGCATCCTTTTGCCTCTTGTCGCTCTTGCTTCCTTTTTCATAATCTTTAAGCATATCACGATAACCTTCGCTCACCTTTAACGCAGGTGCATTTCGCGAATTCAAGGTCAATTCCAGTTCTCCATTGTTATTGTAAATGAAGAAATCCGGAACAATATATGCTTCTGCCTTATTGATGCTGCCGATGTTGCCACCCGGTTTGGGATTTAGATGTAGTATGACTTTTATGGCAAGCTTCAACTCTTCATCCGTAATACTTAAACTTCTTTGGATTTTTTCGTAGTGTTTTTTGGTAAACTCATCAAAATACTTATCCAAAATCGTAAAAGCCAAATGAATACGTTTGTCACCTGTTTCGTTTTCCAACCTTTCCAATTGTAGCAATAGGCATTCTTTCAGATTACGCGCACAGATACCGGGAGGATCAAATTTTTGGATCATCTTAATGATCTTTTCGACATGCTCATCTGTTGTCATGATGTTCTGACGAAAAGCAAGATCATCCACGATGGCTGAGTCTTCCCTTCTCAGATACCCATCTTCGTCGATACTTCCGACTATCTGCTCAGCAATGACAAAATCATCACCAGTTAAAGAAAGTAGCCCCAACTGATCCTTTAATGTTTCATGAAAACTATCTTCCACTTTAAAAGGAAGACTTTGTTTCTCTTCCGCCTGACCATAATTGTCGTCCCTGGTTTTATAATCACCGACCTCGTCGTCCCCTTCATGGACATATTCGCTTATGTCAATATTGTCATATTGCTCTTCTCCACCGTCCATTTCGTAATCATCGTCGGAATCCTGATAATCTTCGTTTTCCATATTGCCAAAATCATCCTCGTGCGAATCCTCATTCATTTCCAATGCAGGATTCTCTTCCATCTCTTCTTTTAGCCTTTCTTCTAGATTGGCAGTAGGTATCTGCAACAGCTTCATCAACTGAATCTGTTGGGGAGATAGCTTTTGTAATTGCTTTTGTTGTAAACTTTGACTTAAGGCCATAATGTTTCTTACTTACTTAAAATCTCGACGGTAAAAGTAGTATTTTCTTCTATGGTTACCACATTTTTTTCTTGAAAAATAAATTTTGGTCTAATTTTTGATAACTGCAATTTTTTTCTTAGTAAAAAACAAAGAGCGATTCCTCAAGAAGGAATCGCTCTTTATGGATTGTTTAATATTTTGATTACATAGGCACTACCAACTTATTATTGGACCTATCCACATCAGCCATTCTCAGTGTAGGATCAATTTCTATTTCCTTAATCTGATTGACTGGTTTCGTCAAGGAAACATTGTACTCCATATTGGTCCAAGGCCATTCATAATGTACATATCTTTTAATATTGTCTTCTGCTGGTTTAGTACCAAACATCAAACCCGAAGGAATATAATGCCATTCCTTACTACCGTCTTTGTATGTCACCAACAAATCAATAGGCATCGGCATTTTACCAATACGTCTCAATGTGACAACTGCGGAGTCTTGTTGTTGAGACACATTGCCTATTGCATAGTCGATAGTCTTTGTCGTACCAATCCAGTATTGATTATACCATTTCAACTGCATACCACTGACATCTTCCGCCACACGGATAAAGTCATTTGGATTAGGGTGTTTGAATCTCCACTCCTTGTAATACTCCAATAAGAACCTATCCATATTATCATTTCCAATGATATAAGATAGTTGTTCGTACCAAATAGCACCTTTGCTGTAAGCTGCTTGACTATATGCCATATTGGTATTGTAGTGGTCAGAATGCGTCGTCATTGGTTCTTCAAAACCACTTTTTACCAGCTTAAAATAACCTTTGTAAGGCGCTTCATACCAAATCGGAACATTGTGCATCCATCCGCTTATGCGCAACTGTGCATAGGTCGCACCGCCTTCATCCATAAACGGATATAGGCTTTCATTGCTACCCATAAGGCCTTGATACCAATTGTGCATCCACTCATGGAGAGCGGTACCAATACTCGCACTTTTTATTAAGGTCGCCATCGGATATTCCATACCGCCGTCGCCTCCTTGGATAAAGGAATAATTTTTATAGGGATAAGCACCGAAAGTCTTTGCTATAAAAGGATAAGCATAAGCAACCGTATCTGCCATTAAGTTCCAAACACGGTCAGTAGAATCGTTTTTCTTTTTGTAAACGATATACAACAAAGGACCGTTTTTAGTTTGTCTTTTCAACAATTTATAATCTGGATCTGCCGCCCAAACGAAATCATGGACATTGTCTGCAGAAAACTTCCAAATTTTCTTACCATCCACGGACTTTCCGTTACCCGTTCCGTAACCGAAACCCACTTCGTTAGGATTTTGGATAGTGCCACTGCCGGCAACCAAATAATTTTTATCAATCGTAATATTGACATCATAATTGCCCCAAACACCATAAAACTCACGGGCGATATAAGGATTGGCATTCCAGCCTTGATAATCGTATTCCGCAATTTTGGGATACCATTGACTCATGCTAAATCTTACACCTTCTGCATTATCACGACCACTTCTCCTTATTTGAATAGGAACTTGTGCTTCGAATGCAATATCAACAGGAACAGAACTATGAGGCAGTATTCCTTTTTTCAAATGCACTTGCAAAATCGTTTCATGTAAAATAGTCGGCTGCTCAATACCATTTACTTTAACGTAAGCTACTTTTTGATAACCAATCTGATCAGGAGTAAGTTTGCTGATACGATCCGTCACACGATCATCCCAATCCAGCACGTCTTTACCCGTTTTTTTATCAATCCCAATAACTGTTTTTCCCAATTCTCGACTACGGACATCCATCATACTTCCCGGCTGAAAAGCATTCCAATATAGGTGTATGAAAAGTTGTTTCAACGTATCGGGAGAATTGTTGGTATAAACAATCTTTTCAATACCTTTTAATTTATTGGATTGTACATCCATATCAACATCAATCTTGTACTGCACTTTTTGCTGCCAACGGTCTGATTGTGCAGAAACACTCAAACAAAAAACGGCTACCAACACCATTGAAAAAAAACGAAAAATCATAACTCAAAAACTTTTTATTAATAACCCATTTTAACTTTCCATCCATTGCCCACTCTTGTACAGACAATAAGATTACTGATTTCACTTTCATTGTTTTCTCTATCAAGAGAAGTTACTCCAATATAAAATTGAGAACATCCAAAAGGAATAGTAGCAAGAGGGACTGTATAGTTAGAAAAATTATTTATTGGAGAAGCTATAAAATCAGGAGAGATGCCTATGCGTCCTGGATTAATCGCAAAATAGTAAACAAATCCTTTGAGATCCTCCTTGTTCTGCGATTTCAACAAATTGGCATTGACTATAAGATCATTGTTCTTAATTTCAGCCCACGTTTCCGGTGCATCTGGAGCCACATCATTGATCCATGACATAGGAGGAACGATAGCTGGTTTGCGATAATAATTCTCCACCAGAGAATCAGCCCAGCCATTAGGATTATGTAAAATATTTTTACTGGTAAACAAAACCTGACCTTGTACTTTCCCATCAAAACTACGTTCAAGCTGTATATGGCGTGGAAATTCAGATTTATCTCTCCAAGCTGCACTCACAGGTCCTTCATCCGCCCTATAAATACCTTCACCAATATAAAGATGTTTCCCAAATGTGTGATAGGGCCACCAATTAATCAAAGCAGCATAATCAGCTCTCCTATTACCCACTTCCCAATATAACTGAGGCGTAACATAATCTATCCAACCTTCTTTTAACCACAATAAAACATCTGCATACAAGTCAGAATATGCTTGTGTACCAGAAGTATTACTTCCATCAGGTGTGGCGCTAGTTTTATTTTGATATATACCAAACGGACTTATACCAAACTTCACCATGGGATTGTATTCATTGATCGCATCATGAATAGTTTTTACCAATTCATTACAGTTAGAACGACGCCAATCCGCCAAAGATTTGCCATTGCCATATTTCCGAAACGCATCTTCATCATGAAAAGCTCCATGTTCCGGATATGGATAAAAATAATCGTCCATGTGAATCCCGTCTACATCATAGCGGTTGATTATGTCACTTACGACACCTCTTAGATACTTTACAGCCTCAGGAATCCCAGGATTAAATATTTTTTGTTTGCCATAAGTAACAAACCATTCAGGATGTTGCCTGGTTATATGATTTTCAGCGACAGAAGAACGATTGATATCAAACACCATTCTGTAAGGATTGATCCAAGCATGAAACTCCATTCCCAACTTGTGGGTTTCTTCAATCATGAATTTCAAAGGATCATAAAAAGGCTCAGGAGCCTGTCCTTGCTTACCCGTTAGATATTCACTCCATGGATCATATTGTGAAGGATAAAAAGCGTCTCCTGCTGGACGTACCTGTACAAACAGTGCATTGATTCCCAAAGCCTTTTGGGACATAGCTATTTTGAGAAACTCCGATTTTTGTTGCTCTACAGACAAACCTTTTTTACTAGGCCAATCCAAATTAACAACCGTGGACACCCAGACTCCTCGCATTTCGTATTTTGGAGGAAGATTGACCGTATCAACAAGCATTGATTGGCTCTCGGCACTACGCGATATCAATAAGCCACCCAAAATCAATAATGAAGTGGCCAATATTTTTAAATTCATGCTGCGAATATAAGTTTTACGTTGTAAGCTAATAGGGAAACGAATGTGTTAATATAAAATCCAACTTAAACGTTACAACTCTTCTCCCCTCATTTTGTCCAATAACGTAATCAAGGTTTTGACTTCGCTTGAGTCCAGTTGGCTACAGGTCTCGTCTAACAAGCCTAGTCGGTCGTTCATCCTGCAAAGTAGTGTATTGCCATTTTCTGCTATGGAAATATCCACCAAACGCTTGTCCATGGCACAGACACATTTGTGCACCATATCCTTAGCAACCAAACGATCAACGATCCTACTAGTATCACTCATTTTATCCACCATTGCTTCCCTAATCTGCAAAATACTCAATGGTTTGTCGCTTTCATGCAGGATACTCAGAATGTTGTATTGTTGTAAAGTAATGTCTTCTTCCAATAGGACAGCTTTCATCTTTTCGTTGACCCATGCCGACGAAACGAGTATACTCATCATCAACTGATGGTATTCATTCCTAAACTTCTTCTTTTCTAAGCAATTCTGAAATCCCATTGAAAAATTATGAGTTATAAATTATGAATTTGCCATTTCATTTTTGCTGGGATTTGGTTGCCTAAGATTACAATTCAAAAGCATTGTTAATTGTCAACCCATCCCTTGTCCATCTAATTTTAATCTTCCCACACTGTAAGGCCTTCACTACAATTGGCACAAATATCAATATTGGCACGACCTTTATACAGATCAGCCCTGAATTTTTTATACGCTTCGCTATTCCAAGTTTCCTTGAATGAATCCTTTTTCAGGTCGCCCAGTTTGTATTCCGCATCTTTGTCAAAACAGCACGGCACAACCACGCCATCCCAAGTGATAACATTCGCGCTTGTCATTTTCCAACAATGGTTTTTCATACCACTTTTGACCTTCATCTTTCCGTCTTTACCTTTTCTATAGCGGCTGTATTTGTCAATCGTTGGAATAAGTTGGTTAGGATCATTTTCATAATCGTAGATCTGAGCCGTTTTAAATCGGACCTGATCGACGCCAATCTCTTTTGCCAATCTTTTTACATCCTCAATTTGGTGTTCATTGGGTTTTACAACCAAAAACTGGAAAAAAACAAATGGGGTTTTGCTTTTCAGCTCTTTTTTCCACTTCACAATATTGCGAGCACCTTGCAACACTTTTTCCAACTTCCCTCCCACACGATAAGATTGATAAACGTCTTGCGTTGTTCCATCTATGGAGATAATCAATCTATCCAAACCATTTTCAACAGTTTGCTTAGCCCGCTCTTCAGTAAGATAATGTGCATTAGTAGATGTAGCTGTATAAATACCTTTACTGTGCGCATATTTTACCATACTCAAAAAATTAGGGTTCAAATATGGCTCACCTTGAAAGTAAAAGATCAGATACATCAATTCTCGGGAAATCTCATCAATCGTCTTTTTGAAAAAATCTTCCTTCAACATTCCAATATCTCTTGTGAATGAACGGAGACCACTTGGACATTCCGGACAACGTAGATTGCAGGAAGTAGTGGGTTCAAATGAGATGGAAACCGGCAATCCCCATTGAACGGGGCGCTTTATAACCTTACTTATCTGATAACCCAACATAACCTTGGAAGCGTTCCAAAGTCGGGGAAACGTCATTTTTTTTGCCAGGTTAACGGTATCATTCCAATTGAAGTACATATTGCAAAAATAAGGAATCTCATCCGAGCCGTCCAATTCAATGTGCAAACATTAAATATAAAACACTAAAAAAATATTAAAAGATGCATTTTTGCATCCGCACCGATGAGTACCAGCAGCAACAAATACAAAAAGAAGCCCAAAACCAAATATTCCAAATGGGAGAAATGGAGTCGCATTGCCTATATTTTGCCATTGGCACTTGGATTGATTATTTTTCTATTGCTGAGAAAAGCCTGCAATGAGAAAAAAGAAGATGGCCAATTTGAATCTTATACGGCCTTTCATATCAAGATTCCCAAAGGATATGATATCCATGGCATTGATGTAAGTTATTTTCAGGAAAATTTTTCTTGGCAAACATTGAAAAAAGCGGAGGAAAAAGACACTAAAATAGGGTTTGTATTTATCAAAGCGACCGAGGGAATAACAAGACAAGACAAAATGTTCAAATCCAATTGGTTAAATGCCAAGAAAGTAAAAATTACCAGAGGGGCTTATCATTATTTTATATCCTCTCGTGATGGAGAAAAGCAAGCCAAAAATTTTATAGCTAATGTACAACTTGAAGAAGGCGACCTACCTCCGGTTTTGGATATAGAAAGAGTACAAAATACATCCAAAGGACAGATGCAGAAAGAAGTGAAAGCTTGGATCAAAACCATAGAAGCGCACTATGGAGTCAAACCCATCCTTTACACATTCATTTCGTTTTACAAAGATTATTTGGGTAGTGATTTTGATGAATATCCGCTATGGATTGCACATTACCAAAAACACACGCTTCCAAGAATTAATCGTAGTTGGCTTTTTTGGCAACACGATGAGAAAGGACAGATAAAAGGAATAAAAAGTAAACTTGACTTCAACGTTTTTAACGGAGACAGCACGGATTTCAGAAATCTATTGTTACGATGATAACTTAGGCAACAGCAATATGCTTGCTCTTATTGGCAAGTATCAGTTCCGCATCTACGATCACTTGTTTTGGTTTACAAGCCGCGAAGTCCATATCTTTCATTTCCAAAAACATCTCCATAGCTAATTGACCCTGACGATAAGGGAATTGCTCGACTGAAGCCGCTGGAGAAAAATGTTTAAGATAACTTAAGAGCGGATTATTGGCATAGCTGACAAACATGATATCTTTGTTAATCTTCAATGAAGTGTATTCATGTACATACTCCATAGCATCCAAAGCCACATAATCATTAAACGCAATCACCGCAGTAGGGCGATTTTTTTGAGAAAGAATGTCCTTCATGGCATCGTACGTACTTTCTTTAGAAAGGTCGGTAATACCAAATAGCGATCCGTCTGTTTTTACTTTACGCTTGATAAGTCCATCCATAAAGCCACGCATACGCTCAGAGGTAGATGTCATGCAATTTGGTCCCTTTAACAAAGCAATATCTCTATGACCCTCAGACCATAGATAATCAGCAATATCCATAGAGGCCTTGTAGAGATCACTACTCACGCTGAAAACATCTTTTTGGCTAGGTACTCTATCGAAAAATATAACAGGTATATTGCTTTTTTTTATTTTTTTGAA
>QFOI01000572.1 GCA_003241175.1 Pseudopedobacter saltans | reverse complement strand
GAGCCATGGGTATGGGTTATGGCGTATTGTCAACAACTATATTGTTACAGTCTGGGATTAGTTTGGCTGCGGTAAGTAGCAGTGTGCATATGGCCGAGATGTTTTCGGTTGGCGCTGCAGGTTTAAGTCATTACAAATACAAACACGTCAATAAAAAATTACTACTAAAACTTGCTATACCTGGCGTTATCGGTGCGGTTTGTGGGGCTTTATTTATTGGTTATTTCGGCTCCAAGTATGGCAAAATGTTGAGACCATTTGTTTCCTTATATACTATGTATTTGGGTTTTAAAATTGTCCAAAAAGCTTTTAAGAAAAGAAATGCACATAAAAAGAAAATTAGTAACGTCGCTCCTGTGGCGTTTATTGGTGGGCTGTTGGACGCTTTCGGTGGAGGTTGGGGACCATTAGTTACTAGTACGCTTATTTCAGGAGGAAGAGATCCTAAATACACTATTGGGACTTCAACACTTACCAAATTTTTTACTTCTATATTTAGTACAGCGACTTTTGTTTTTATATTGAAAGAAACACATTTTAATGTTATTGCTGGATTGATAGTAGGAGGTCTGATTGCGGCACCTATCGCTGCTAAATTATCCGGTAAATTGCCTTTGAAAGGAATGTTTATTGCGGTTGGTATATTGGTGATAGTTTGCAGTCTTAAAGTTATACTTGGTTTTTTCTTTTAAGCTATGACAATATATACAAAAAAGATGGATCAAACATGATCCATCTTTTTAGACTAAAAATGTAGAAAACTAAAGAAAAAACTTATTTAACAACAGTGAGGCTACACTAAAAAAAGTAAATTTTTTATTAGATGAAGTACTACTATTATTGCTAGGCGCTTTCTTTACTAGTGTAGTGCTTTCGTCAGTATTGTCATCCTTGTCTTCGTCATCTGTTTGGTTCTTGTTTTGTGAAGATTCTTTTTGTGTGTCATTTTTTTCTTCTACGTTGTCTTCTTTTTTCAGTTCTACGGGTTTCAGTCCTTCCGCCGTCATTACGTATAGTTGATCTGCTTCCCAATAGTTGTCACTATTTTCCCAAGTGTTTTTGTGAATTCCTGCGGGACCAATATTGATATTAATGTTATTGTTTATATGTGTATTTCCCTTGACGATTATCTGTTTGCCAATAGGGACGAATATTTTTATCATAATTCGCTGATTTCTAAATTTATCACTTCTATTGATAAAGAAATCCGTAGGAATAAACAGTAAAGAATCTTTTTGATCCAGACTGTAAACAATTTTTGAGGCTAAAGTCGTAGCTTCCTCTTTAGTTGAACCATTGGAATAAGCTACGCTTTCCACATGATAGTTGTTGTCTTTGGATGTTTCTATTCTTAGTGCGACATTGGGTATTTTAATGCTGTCATTTCCAAAATAACGCAAGAAATCGTTGAAGTCTTCTTGATCGTCCCAGTTACTGTATTCGTCCTTTTGATGAGCAGTTACAACCATCGTTTTTACGTTTTTGTCTTTATAGTCGAAACTGGAAGGCGTAGTGTAGGCGGAACTACTGAAATCTTTCCCAACAAAAGAAAACAGTCCAAAGAAACAAATCCAACCTATGATCCAAAGCCCAATGAAGCTACCTCTTATGGCGCCACTTCCTTTTTTACTATTGGTGATCAACCTAAAGAACCACAGGATTATAGCAATGATGGGAACCCATATGAAAAACAATATCGTTCCCCATGCCAAAACATTTTCCCAACCACTTTTCAATACAAAGTCTGTTGCGGGTAATACTGCCATGAATCCAATACCGACGCAAAACAGAGATAACAATATTGGGGTTACAATGAGACCAAGCAATATGTAGCCAATCACTTTTAGGAAAATAGGAATTCCAGATTTCCTTTCTTTTTGCTGAGGGATACTAGCAAAGTTTTGTGATTGCGTATTTTGGTTATCGGCTTGTTCAAATCCGTT
>QFOI01000066.1 GCA_003241175.1 Pseudopedobacter saltans | reverse complement strand
AAATAAAAAATGTTGAGAACGGAATATTTGACAAAGAAAACAATCCGCTGAAAAATGCACCGCATACACAATATGTTGCTTGCGCTGAAGAATGGAAACATACTTATAGTCGTGCCACAGCAGTATTTCCACTTTCTTTTGTTGCAGAAAATAAATTCTGGCCTTCCGTCGGTCGAGTTAACAATACGCAAGGAGATCGCAACTTGATCTGTACCTGTGCTCCCACAGAAGATTACCTATAGTTTTTAAAACTCTTCATACAAAACAAAGCCATTGAGAATTCTCAATGGCTTTGTTGTTTAGTTTTTATTAACAAGAAAGTTAGCTTCAATCGTCTTTTCCTATAATTTTTTGTCCGATATTTAGGCAACGTTCCAGAAACTTCTAAATAACTAAACATTATCCAATATGAAAAAAACGATTTTGCTTTTTGCCATTGTATTGTATGTGAGTACTTCCTTTGCCCAATGGCAAAGCTTGTTCAACGGAAAAGATTTAACAGGTTGGAAACAACTAAATGGCAAAGCCAAATATGAGGTAAAAAACGGTGAAATCATTGGTACTACTGTATTAGGAGAACCTAATTCCTTCATGGTAACAGAGAAAGATTATGGTGATTTCGTATTGGAATTTGAGTTCAAAGTAGATAGTTCGATGAATTCGGGCGTTCAATTCCGAAGTGAGAGTCTTCCGGAATACCAAAACGGTCGTGTACATGGTTATCAATTCGAAATCGATCCTTCCAAACGAGCCTGGACTGGTGGCATTTATGATGAAGCTAGAAGAGATTGGTTGTATCAGATGGATTTAAATCCTAGTGCACAAACGGCATTCAAACAAGGTCAATGGAATAAAGCACGTATCGAGTGTATTGGGAACGAGATACGCACTTGGGTTAACAACAAGCCTTGTGCTTATCTGATCGATGCTATGACAACGAAAGGCTTTATTGCATTACAAGTACATGGTATTGGAAACAAAAAAGAAGAGGAAGGTAAACGGATTGCTTGGCGCAATATCCGTATTAAAACGACGAACTTAAAACCTTCACCTTTACAAGGAATCTTTGTAGTAAATACGATTCCAAATGATTTATCCAAAGCCGAAATTCAAAATGGTTATCAACTATTGTTTGACGGAAAAACATCCAAAGGTTGGCGTGGTGCTTACAAAAAAACTTTTCCAGAAAAGGGTTGGGAAATAAAGGACGGCATATTGGAGGTTTTGCCTTCAACTGGTGCAGAATCAACAAATGGCGGTGATATAGTCAGTGATGAAGAATATTCTTCTTTTATTTTTCAGTTTGATTTCAAATTAACAGAAGGTGCCAATAGTGGTGTAAAATATTTTGTAACGGAAAGCGAGCACAATTCTGGTTCGGCTATTGGATTGGAGTATCAAATTTTGGATGATGCTAGACACCCTGATGCCAAACTAGGTAGAGATGGCAACCGTACATTGGGATCGCTGTATGATCTAATGACTTCTTCCCGTGAACCTAGAGCACGTAAAAAGATTGGCGAATGGAATCATGGTATGATAAAAGTATTTCCAAACAACAAAGTAGAACATTGGTTAAATGGGTGGAAAGTATTGGAATACACAAGAGGTTCCAAAGAATTTGAAAATCTTGTAGCGATTAGTAAATATAAGAATTGGAAAGATTTCGGAATGGCACCAAAAGGCCATTTGCTTCTTCAAGATCACGGAAATGCCGTATTCTTTAGAAGTTTGAAAATTCAAGTTTTGAAATAAAAAATCAATTCATCTACTTAAAAATATTTTCCAATGGATCAATTGAAACCATCAAGACGTCGGTTCATAAAAAATAGTTTGCTAGGCTCAGCAGGAGCATTTCTTATTCCCGATTTTCTAAAAGCAGGAATGATTTCACCCAATGAAAAAGTGAATTTAGCATGTGTTGGAATCGGTAATCGTGGGGGTGAAATTATCGCAGAATTTGCCAAAACAGGTCTTGCCAATATCGTTGCTCTTTGCGATGTGGATATGGGTGCTCCTCATACGCAAAAAATCATGTCACAGTTTCCCAACGCCAAACGTTTTCAGGATTTTAGGCAAATGTTTGACAAAATGGGTAATCAATTTGATGCAGTTTGTATTGGAACGCCTGATTTTTCTCATTTTCCTATAACGATGACGGCCATTTCTTTAGGCAAACATGTCTATGTAGAAAAACCTATGGGTCGAACTTTCAATGAAGTAGAACTCATGATGAAAGCTGCCGAAAAATATCCGAAAGTAGTAACTCAAATGGGCAACCAAGGGCATTCGGAAGCCAACTATTTTCAGTTCAAAGCTTGGGTAGATGCTGGAATCATCAAAGACGTGACAAAGATCGTAGCGCACATGAACTCTGCTCGGCGTTGGCATGGCTGGGATTTTCATATTAAGTCTTTTCCTCCTGCAGAGCAAGTGCCATCTACACTAGATTGGGATATTTGGCAAATGCAAACTTTCGGACACAACTATAATCATAATTTTGTCAATGGACAATGGCGTTGTTGGTACGATTTCGGTATGGGTGCTTTGGGTGATTGGGGTGCGCATTTGCTAGATACTGCGCATCAGTTTTTAGATTTAGGTTTACCTGAAGAAGTTGCGCCCGTAAGGCTTACAGGTCACAACGATTTCTTTTACCCCATGTCTTCTACGCTTTCTTTCAAGTTTCCCAAACGTGGAAATATGCCAAAACTAGAAGTACTTTGGTATGACGGAGTAGACAATCTTCCTCCTATTCCTGAAGGTTATGGCATACAAGGACTTGACCCAAATATTCCGCCTCCTAGTACCGGAAAAATTGAAGCTCCCAAACTCAATCCTGGTAAAATTATTTATGGTAAAGATCTGACGTTCAAAGGTGGTTCACACGGAAGTACTTTATCCATCATTCCAGAAGAAAAAGCAAAAGAAATGGCAACATTATTACCTAACGTTCCTGCGTCTACATCAAATCATTTCAAAAATTTCCTTCTGGCGTGTAAAGGGCAAGAACAAACTAGATCTCCATTTTCTGTTGCCGGACCTTTAAGCCAAGTTTTTTGTTTAGGTGTCATTACACAATGGACTGGCGAAACTATAAAATTTGACAGAACAAAGAAAATAATCACCAATAATAAAAAAGCAAATGAACTTTTAGTAGGACCTCCACCCAGAAAAGGTTGGGAAGAATACTATAAAATTTGACTAAGCATTATATCTCAAACTATAAATAATTAGAAAAGACCTCATGCAGAATCGTAGATCTTTTATCAGAAATGCTTCTCTACTCAGTACTGGACTATTTTTAACGTCTGATTTATTGGCGGCAATTAAAGGAAAAGTTTCGGCCAATGATAAAATCGGTTTGGGTGTTATTGGATGCAAAGGACAAGGTTGGAATAACCTTAAGGCACTCCTTAAAGTTCCGGAAGTGGAATGTGTGGCTCTTTGCGATATTGATGAAAATATTTTAAACGAAAGAAAATCAGAACTTAATAAACTCAATATAAAACCGAAAACGTATAGTGACTATAGACGTCTAATTTCCGATAAAGATGTCAAAATAGTTGTGGTAGCAACGCCGGATCATTGGCATTGTCTTATCATGATTGAAGCTATTGCAGCGGGTAAAGATGTTTTTTGCGAAAAACCCGTTGCCAATTCCATTTACGAAGCGCAACTAATGGCAAAAGCCGCACAACATTATGGACAAATAGTTCAGGTTGCGCAATGGCAGCGTAGTCAACAACATTTCAAAGATGCAATCAACTACGTACACTCTGGAAAACTAGGAAAAATTAGTTCTACTAAAGCATGGATGTACAGAGGTAATACAAAACCGCTACCAATAGTTCCCGATAGTAAAGTGCCAGTTGGCGTAGACTATGAAATGTGGCTCGGACCCGCAACCAAACATCCTTTTAATGTAAATCGTTTTCATTATGAGTTTCGTTGGTTTTGGGATTATGCGGGTGGTCTCATGACAGATTGGGGCGTGCATCTTATCGACATGATTTTGCTAGGAATGAATGCCGATATTCCAAAATCTGTTATTGCGACCGGAGGTAAATATGTTTTTCCAAATGATGCTCGACAAACGCCTGATATTCAAATGGCTGTGTATGATTTTGGCAATTTTGAAATGAGTTGGGAACACAATATGGCAACAGGTCAAGGTCTGTACGGCATGCAACACGGTATTGCTTTTATTGGCGAAAACGGTACGCTGCTATTGAATCGCGGTGGTTGGTCTGTCAATGGCGAAAAAGATAAACTAGAGTCTTTGTCTTGGGCGAAATCAATTGATAATGGACTAGATAATCATGCTATCAACTTTATTGACGTGGTTAAATCTCGAAAAAAAGAAGAGCTCAATTGTCCCATTGAAGCTGGTGCAAAAGTGGCAATAGTTAGTCATTTTGGAAATATTGCTTATCGCACAGGAGAAAAAATACAATGGGACGCAGAAAAAAATTCATTCAATATTGAAAAAGCCTCTCAACTGATTAAACCAGTTTACCATAATGGATGGAAGTTACCTACAATATAATACAACATAAAAAACGGTCATCGTGTAGACGATGACCGTTTAACTAAATATTATTAAGAAAGCTAGCTTATTCAGCTACAACTTCAAATTCAATTTCAGTTACGTTAGCGTTTCCGAAATCGATAACAGCTTTGTGCGTTCCGATTTCTTTAACCTCTTCAGGAATTGAAATACGTTTACGGTCGATTTCATATCCTTTCTGTTCTTTGATTGCGCGAGCGATCTGAAGAGATGTAACGCGACCAAATATTTTGTCTGTTGTACCTGTTTTAGCACCGATTTTAACTGGAGTTCCTTTCAAAACTTCAATTACTTCAGTGATCTGAGCCAACAAAGCAGCTTCTTTCTTAGCTTTAACTTTCAACTTTTCGTTAAGTTGTTTCAAGTTAGTAGGATTACCCTCAATAGCATATTTTTGAGGAATAAGGAAGTTGCGAGCGTAACCGCTTTTTACAGTTACCAATTCGTGCGCTTGACCTAGATTGTCAACGTCTTTGATTAAAATTACTTGCATTTTGCTTGTTTAGTTCCCAAGAGCCCAGTCGTTGACTGTCCTTCCCACTAAAGGGAGTTAGGGAATGGTGACTAAAAGATAAAGTTATAAGTGATCAGTATTAGGTTCTAAGTCCAACTTATTACACAAAACTGATTACTTACAACTTCGAAAAAATCTATTTCAAAAGGTCTGTTACGAAAGGTAACAAAGCCATTTGTCTTGCTTTTTTGATAGCGATAGACACTTTACGTTGGAACTTTAAAGAGTTACCTGTCAAGCGACGTGGCAACAATTTACCTTGTTCGTTCAAGAATTTTTTCAAAAATTCAACGTCTTTGTAGTCTACATATTTGATACCATACTTTTTGAAACGGCAGAACTTCTTTTTAGGTTGTTCTTGTTTGATAGCGGTAAGGTATTTGATTTCATTTGCTTTTGCCATGATATTATGCCTCCACTTTTTCGGTATCAGAATGTTTCACGCCACTTCTCTTTTTAGCATTGTACTCAACGGCGTGTTTGTCGAGAACAGTGATTAGGTGACGCAAAGATTGGTCGTCACGCAAAAATTGGACTTTCAATTTTTCATTGAGGTCGGATGGCGCAGAATATTCCAATACCCAATAGATTGCTGTTGTTTTCTTTTGGATTGGATACGCCAGCGATTTTAATCCCCATGGATTACTGTACGTTATAGCACCACCGTTAGCTTCAATGAAGTCGGTGTACTTTTTCTGAGCGGCTTTGAAGTCGTCTTCAGAAAGTACAGGGGTAAAAATCGCCATCAATTCGTAATTGTTCATTACCCTGATTTTTGGTTAATTAAAAAAATTTGAGGTGCAAAGGTAACAAATATATTGATACGCAAAATTTTATTCTTCAATATAATATATGTAGCCATTTAAGCAACGGTTTGCATACGTCGCAATTGTACCGTTAACTTATATTTAAGGTTTTTCAATTTTTTAATGAAAATGTAAAGTAGTAATTCTACATTTGCAATCTGTTATTTTAAAAATATAAATCAAATGTCTGTAAGTACCAACGTATTACATCCTTGGCATGGTGCGGGTTTCGGCAAAAAAGCACCTTCTATCGTTAATGGAATCATTGAAATCCCGGCCGGCTCTCGTACAAAATACGAAATTGACAAAACCACGGGTCTTTTAAAGCTTGACCGCGTCTTGTTTAGTGCTACACACTATCCTAGCAACTATGGTTTCATCCCTCAAACATTGGGAGACGACAAAGATCCATTGGATATATTGGTAATGACACACGAACCGGTAGTGCCTTTATGTTTGGTAAGCGCAAGAGTGATTGGTGTGATGCGTATGGTGGACAATGGTGAGGGTGACGACAAAATCATAGCGGTTGCTAATGATGATAATACATTGGCTGAAATACAAAAACTAGAAGATCTTCCGTCCCAAAAATTAGACGAAATCCGTAACTTCTTTGAGACATACAAACTTTTGGAAAAGAAAGAAGTAGTTGTTACAGGCTTTGACAGTAAAGAGGTTGCAATCGGAATTATCGAAAAAGCAATCAGTTTCTACAAGGAAACTTATGGAGATAAATAAGAATAAAATTGTTAATATAAAGTTTTAGACCTTATATTTGCAAGTAAGAAATTTTTGAATCATGACAACACAATCTAGTAGTAGCAAAAGCGCTTGGCTTTGGTTTTTCGTTTGGTTAGTTATCATCATTTTGATGTTGATTTATGTTAGACAATTCTTTTGGCTAGCTTTACCAGGAACAGTTACTTATTTTGCCAAAGCTATGAATCTCCTAGATCCAAATACTCCAGAAGACCAAGGTTGGTAGTAAATAACCAACATCACATATAATTAAATAAGCCGAATCAATATGATTCGGCTTATTTAATTATCCCTAAAATGCTATTTTTTCTTCTTCAATATTTCTTTAAAGAAATCTTCATATTGATTGACAATATTATCCCAAGTGTACAATGTTTCAATCTTTTGAATATTATTGGGAACAAATGATTTGTCTAATTCGTTCATCAAAAGATAGTTGGCCACATCTTTGGAATCCAAAAAATAATAAGCGTCTTTACCTAAAATTGTCTCGTTGAAAACGTTTTTGTGTGCGCATATAGTGCATGAAGAAGCCATTGCTTCCAAAAGAGATGGATTCGTTCCTCCCACTGTATGACCATGAAAATACATCCTCGAATAATACCTCAGATTATCCAATATGTTGATGTCATAGATACTGTTAAGGAAACGTATATTGGAATGATCCTTATATCTTTCGCGTAAAAAATCGCCGTAAGCCTTGTCATAATTACCAATAACCAGAAATGGCAATTTGGATTCCGCGATCACCATCCCGTCCAATATTCTATCAATGCTATTTTCAGGTTCTAACCTTGCAATAAGCATATTGTATTGGTAAGGTTCGAGATTATAAGCGTCTAAAACTTTGACATCAGGATTATTGAAAACCTCAGCACCATAAGGAATATAGATGGATGGAGCATCATACTGCGCCATTAGATAACGCTGTACACCTTTGGAATCCGAAATCAGATCGTCACTATATTTGATAGCTAAACTTTCTGCGTATTTCAAAAACCGTTGCACTCGTTTAGAAAATTTGCTTCTACGCCATTCGATGCCATCCATATTGGTAGCGACAATCGATTTTTTGCGAGGGAGTAACCAACCCCAAACGGTGCTGCTGGTATATCCAAGTTGGAGTATTATATCGAAATTGTGTTTCCTTGTATCCCATATACAGCCTAAATCATAAATAAATTGACCTGCTGTACCTATTTTCTTTTCTGGGTCAAATTTGTGGATGATTTGAACACCATGCCATGTTTTCTCTTGATAAGCATGGTTATGCGAGTTATACACTGTTACCTCGTGTCCTCTCTTAACTAAACCTAGTGATAAATATTCTGCAAACTGTTCAAACCCTCCGTAGTTATTTGGAATTCCCCGAGTTCCGATGATTGCTACTTTCATAAGGGCTTTT
Source organism: Pseudopedobacter saltans (assembly GCA_003241175.1). Taxonomy (GTDB): domain Bacteria; phylum Bacteroidota; class Bacteroidia; order Chitinophagales; family Chitinophagaceae; genus Rhizosphaericola. The sequence goes on along the minus strand of QFOI01000066.1, from coordinate 3,778 downwards.
TATAACAGATTTTAGGATTTTACTTTTACTGTAGCTCTTGGATTGCTTTTAAACAGCCTTTTGATGTTCAAAGCCGTTTTGTAGTATATAAATTTGAAAACATTTATCTTAAATGTCAAATTGTAAATTAAGTCGTTGTACAAACCAAGTTGCTTCATTGGTTTGCCGATTTTAGATATGAAATATTTTAAGCCTACTTCATTAGCACCCACAACATTGTTGCTGTGCTGACGATAGTATAGTGTCGCACGGTTGATATATTCTACAATACCATATTGCGCTATATTGATTGCCATCCAATGATCATGTATCACTTTTTTGGAAGGGAAAGGCAATACGATGTCAACACATTGTTTGTTAAACATTGTCGTACATCCAGCTACCACATTCATTGCCAATACCTTAATAGCTTCATCTTTAACTTGAGGAAGCAATTTTTGGTTTTGAATAAATGAAGTATTGACTGTTTTAAGATTTTCATCGACCTCAACCATATCCGAAAATACCAAAATCGGAGTGTTTGGATTTTCCGCTTCAATGGACTTGAATCTAGTCAGTGTGATAGTAATCTTATCTTCCATCCATACGTCATCCTGATCACAAAGCATAAGGTATTGACCAGTCGCCTGTTGCATCAAACGTCCGAATGAAAAAGTAGAACCCATGTTTTTTACTTTCCAAATTGGGTCTTTGTATAAAGAGATCTTTGCTGGGTACTTATCGATATAAGATTGTATAATTGACAAAGTACTATCAGTAGAATGGTCGTCCCTTATTGTAATTTTGAAATTACCATAAGTTTGTGCCAATATAGAATCAAGCTGTTCAGCTAAATACTTTTCGCCATTGTAAGTTGATAATAATATTTCTACTTCTGCATTCATCATTTATACTTTTATGTTCTAATCTCTAAATACCGTTCGATCTGGTAAGTTCACAAAACGTAGTTTGTTGTTGATCCCATCTTTGATTCCTTTGAACAATCCTTTAACACTTTCGAAATCCTTTGACAATGTTAATTTCAAAGTCATGTAAGCCACCCATCTTATAGAGAAATAAGGCAGAAAGAGTATTGATTTGTACCATTCGTTTCTTTCTTTGTAGAAAAGGATCAGATTGCGTGTAGAGAGATAAATCCTAAACCATTGACCTTTGTTTCGTTTCGAGGCATAACCCTCTTTGTGAACCACGATACTCTTAGGAACATATATTATGCCGAAATTAGCGCTTTTACATCGATAACTGTACTCAACATCCTCAATATTCGAAAAAAAAGATCTATTCAAATTACCAATTGAATTGTATAATTTACTGGTAATCAACATACAGCAACCATTTGCAAAGCCGACATATTGTTTTTTATTATATTTAACACTATCCTTTTGTTGCCAGCCAATATGTTCTCCCATACCAGATAGCCTATTGATATACCCACCAGCATAATATAATCTATCGCTAGGCTGGTAGAAAAATATCTTGGGTACCGCAATTCCGATATTCTTATCCTGCAAAGTGGCATCAACAAGATTAGTTAGGAATTTCTCGTCTACCAATGTGTCGTTGTTCAATAAGAGAAAGTAATCTGAAGAATATTGCTCCGCAGCGATGCGCATACCAATATTATTTCCCTCAGCAAATCCATAATTATGAGCCAAACTTATCAGATGGATATCTTTTTTGTCTTGACAATACGTTTTAATCAACTCATATTCGGAATCTTTAGAAGCATTGTCCACCAAAAAAATCTTGAATTCGTGATAAGAAATTTTACTTAAAGACTCAAGACACTCGATCGTCACCTCAGACGAGTTCCAATTCAATATGATAATAGCGACCTTATAACTCATAATCTGATTTCGTCAATAAAGGATTAATGGCCAAACCAGAAAAACTCCATAAATATTCTTGAAAAGTTGGGTCAAAAACAATTACAGAGGCCCAACCAGCCACAACTACCGTAAACAAATAGAATGGCATCACAGATGTAAATGCATTGGTATACATAGCTCTTTGCCAATAATGGAAAATATTGAACGAACTGATTAAGTAAATCAGTATCAAAATGATACCGAACACGATCCCCAACTCGCCGGCCACCAACCACCAGAATATTTCCGTATTGAAACTTCTGGTATTATGCGTGGAGTATTGAATCGTACCCAAACCATAACCAAGAGGTTTGTTGTATATTTTTTCACCACTTTGAGCAAAAGTTTCCACTCTTGCGCCTGCACTCGCCTCCTGCCCTGTCACGCTGCCCATAAAGATTATTCGTAAGTCTTTGTTGATGGCCACCATGACAGCAACAGAAACTATTACATACACTCCAAAACGTAAAATAGGTCGCCATTTGCGTACACCGACAACAAACACAAAGAAGGATGACATTAAGAAAATGGCCCAGCTCGCCCTAGAATAAGTTTGTATTAATGTCGAAATCCCAAGAATTAATATGGCTAACAGAAAAATTCTCGATCTCAGATCATGCTTTTGTGTGAAAAATAGGTAAGAAAAATACACCAGAACAAGTGAGGTGTACATTCCTAATTCGTTAGGACCAACCATCGGTCCGAACATACGGTTACGTGCTAATATCGTATAAGCAGATTCTGTATATAGTAATCGACCATTGGGTAACTGTTCTTTAAAAACATGATACAATTCGGCAAACTGTCTAGTCAGAAAAAACTGTTCTATGTGGGCAATAAAAAAAACAGCCAATGCACTTATGCCAATACCCTCACTTATTTTCCTATTGGAAAGAAAACGAATGGGAGTATGGGCAAAAATAAAAAACACCACTAAAGAATAACCCAAACTTTTTAAGGAGATGATCGCATCTGACTTGATTGGTGCTCTGACAAACAAAAAGCACAGTCCCACAAAGAAAACTGCTATGGACCATTTCGGAAAATATTTGTTGAGCGATATCTTTTTGGTAAATAATTTATAGACAATCTTCAGGAAAATAACACCAAGCATGGCTTCTTTCCAAACACCGAACACATTGCCATTCCCTATAATTGGATATAGTACAGACTTTAAAAGAAAATTAAACGGCAACAACATCAGTACCAACAACATCGCTTTTTCTTCTTCCAAGAAAAAAGCAACAGCTACCAGGACTAGCAATAATATCAGTTGAATAATCATTTTAACATATTTTGTTACTGAGCTGTATCAATTCCAACTTGTACGCCTCCAAATCCTTTTCGTAATCAAAATGTTCGTTGATCCAAGCTCTGGCATTTTCACCAATTTCTCGTCGTAAGACAGGAGAAGACAATAGTGACAAAATCCCGTCTTCATATTGTTTTGGCGTTTTACAAAAAAGATATTCGGAACCATCGCCCCCTCCTATTCCTTCTATTCCTATCTCATTGGTAAGTACCGGAAGAGCACAAGTCATACCTTCCAACACCTTAATCTTGATACCACCACCATTGAGTAGCGGTACAACCATGCACAAGGATTCTACGAATATGTTTTCTGGTTTTTCCACAAAACCCGTAAATCGAACACCAGGCAGGTCAGCATATTGCATTTTGAGTTTGTCTCCACCACCTCCAATAATGCAAAACGTAACTTTATCACTCAGATGATAGGGTTTGTATACTTTTTCGATAAACCATTGTACCGCCTCGCTATTCTCTTTGCGACCAAGCGCTCCATAAAAAACAACTTGGGCTTTATAATGTTCTGTAGCAGCCATATTCTTCTTTTGAAAAAAAGGAGCTATTAATCATATTTTACCTTCCGCAATACCATTTTCATTCAA